>NZ_SMLD01000086.1:0-39925 GCF_004352805.1 Nonomuraea mesophila | reverse complement strand
ACCATCACCAAGCCGACGCAAACGACCACCCCGTCCCCCACCGCGGAACCTTCGTCAACTCCTACGGAAACCGGCTGACCTGCGTAAACCGGTGTTACGCGAGTGAACGTCCGGGGACTGTGTGCATAGAGTGACCATCCGCTTCCAGGGGGACCTATGCGCGCATTCCGGGCCGGGCTGCTCGCGGTCTGCCTGCTGGCCGGCACGTGCCCACCGGTGCACGCCGAGCCCGCCCCCTCCGCGCGTGACGTCAAGAAGGCCCGCCAGACCGTACGCGAACGCTCCAAGCGCCTGGGGGAGACCAGCGCCAGGCTGGCCACCGCCCAGTCACGGCTCGGCCGGCTGGCGGCCGAGGTCGAGCGGCTCGTGGAGGCGTACAACGGGGAGCTCGTCCGGCTCCGGCGGGCCGAGCAGGTCGACCAGCAGGCCAGGGAACGCCTCGCCGCGGCCGACGCCGAGGTCGAGCGGGCCCGGCAGGACGTCGCGCTGCTGGCGGCGGAGACCTACGGCGGCGCGGCCATGACCGAGCCGTTCCTCGGCATGCTCATGGACCACGGCGAGACGGCCGGCATGCTCCACCGGGCGGGCGTGCTCGAACACATGAGCAGCGAACGGGCCGCGATCCTCGCCAGGATGCGCGACGCCCAGGAGGTCGCGGGCATCCTGCGTACCCAGGCCGCCAACGCCTACGCCGCCCGCAAGGCCGCCACAGAACGCGCCAGGCAGGCCGAGCTCGCCGCCAAGGAGGCCGTGGCCGGTCAGCGGCGCGACATGAAAGCCCTGCGTGCCCGCGAGAGGCACCTGCAGCGCAAGGTCGACGCGGCCCGCACCCGCGCCCAGCTGCTGGCCCGCCGCAAGGCCGCCGCCGCCGCGGTCTCCGGCCTCGCCTCGCGCGGCTCCGCCCTGGGGGACGTCGCGGCCAACTGGGCGCTCACCCAGCTCGGCAAGCCGTACGTGTGGGCGGCCGACGGGCCCGACACCTACGACTGCTCGGGGCTCACCATGCGCGCCTGGGAGAAGGTCGGCGTACGGCTCGACCACTGGACCGGCACCCAGTGGACCTCGGGCCCGCACGTTCCGCTCGACCAGCTGCGCCGCGGCGACCTGGTGTTCTTCGGCCACATCAGCGACGACCCCGGCACCATCCACCACGTGGGGATCTACGTCGGCCGGGGCCAGATGGTGCACGCGCCGCAGACCGGCGACGTCGTACGGGTGGCCTCGATCTACCGCGGGGACCTGGTGGGCGCCACCAGGCCCCGCTGACCGTCAGTGACCGTCGTGTCCCTCGTCCTTGGCCCGGCGGAACGAACGCTCGATCTCGGCCTCGGCCTCGATGCGCCCCACCCAGTTGGCGCCCTCGACCGACTTGCCCGGCTCCAGGTCCTTGTAGACCTCGAAGAAATGCTGGATCTCCAGCCGGTCGAACTCCGACACGTGATGGATGTCCTGGATGTGATGCATACGGGGGTCCGTCGAGGGCACGCAGAGGACCTTGTCGTCGCCGCCCTTCTCGTCGGTCATCCTGAACATGCCCACCGCCCGGCACGTGATGTAGCAGCCCGGGAACGTCGGCTCCTGCAGCAGCACCAGCGCGTCCAGCGGGTCGCCGTCCTCACCGAGGGTGTTCTCGATGAAGCCGTAGTCGGCGGGGTACTGCGTGGAGGTGAACAGCAACCGGTCGAGCCTGATCTTCCCGGTCTCGTGGTCCACCTCGTACTTGTTCCGTTGCCCCTTGGGAATCTCTACGACAACGTCGAACTCCACCGCGGTCCTCTCTCATGGGTCGAGAGCGCCTCACAAGGCGTCCCAGGACGCGGTCAACCGCCTCACCGGGGCCCGGTCAGCGCTGCTCTCCCCCGCTCAGCCCCCGGGCACCCCCGGCTGGGCGTTAATGTCTCGTAGGCGAACACAGGAGAGAGGGCAGGCGACGTGGCGCGGCACGACAGGTGGGTGATGCTGACCACCCTCGTCGTGCTCCAAGCCCTCACCATCGTCATCGGCGTTTACGCGATGAACACCGGCTTCAGCCTCAGCGCATTGACGGGGCAGTCTCCACCGGGCGGGCCGACGGAGTCACCGCAGGAAGAGTCTCCCCCCGCCCCCGTGGTCACCGCGGGACCTGTGCTGGCCCAGCTTCCGGCGAAGCCCGGAGACGGACCTCTCCCCACCAAGAGTACTTTGACGCGACAGCTCACCCGCGCCCTGGGTGACCGGGCGCTGGGCGACAGGGTCGGCGCCGTCGTGCTCGACGCGGCCACCGGCCAGGAGATCTTCGCCTCCAACGCCGACGCCGCCTTCGTGCCCGCCTCGACGACGAAGATCGCCGTCTGCGCCGCCGCGCTCGCCTCGCTGGGACCCGACAACCGCCTGTCCACCACGGCCGTCCAGGGCCCCGAACCCGGCACGGTCGTCCTCGTCGGCGGCGGCGACCCGCTGCTCGCCGGCCCCTCCGCCAAGCCCGGCTACCCCAAGCAGGCCTCCCTCCGCACGCTGGCCGCCCGCACCGCCGCCACGCTGAAGTCCCAGAACATCAAGAAAGTCACCCTCTCCTACGACACCTCGCTCTTCGCCGGCCCGGTCAAGGCCGCCGGCTGGAAACCCAGCTACATCCCCGACGGCAACGTGGCGACCGTCCACGCCCTCGCCATCGACGAAGGCCGCCGGCACCCCCGCCACAACGCCCCCAGAGTCGACGACCCGCCCCAATACGCCGCCACCGCCTTCGCCCGGCTCCTCAAGAAGGAGGGCATCGCGGTGTCGAAGTCCGTACGCGAGGGCGAGGCCCCCGCCGGCGCCGCCGAACTCGGCCGCGTCGACTCCGCCCCCGTCTACGCCCTCGTCGAGCACACCCTCACCGAGAGCGACAACGACATGGCCGAGGCGCTGATGAGACACGTCGCCATCAAGGAAGGGCAGCAGGCGTCCTTCGAAGGGGGCGCCAAGGGCGTGACCGCCGTACTCCAGCGGCTCGGGGCCGCCCAGGGCGTCGCCGCGCTCTCCGACGGCAGCGGCCTTTCCATCCGCAACCGCATCAGCCCCCGCGCCCTCGCCAAGATCATCGCCATGGGCGACTCCGCCGACCACCCCGACCTGCACGCCATCGCCTCGGGCATGCCCATCGCCGGCTTCTCCGGCACCCTCGGCAACGGCCGCCGCTTCACCGCCGCCGACAGCAAGGGGCAGGTCGGCCTCGTACGCGCCAAGACCGGCACACTCAACAACGTCAACACCCTGGCGGGCCTCGCCACCACCAAGGACGGGCGGCTGGTCACCTTCGCCTTCATGGCCGACCACGTCCCCGTCAACGCCGAACCCGTACTCGACCGCCTCGCCGCCATCGTCGCCCGCAACTAACACATTTATGGCGATCCTCCGGATCACGACCTGCTTATGGCGATCCTGTGGATCGCGGCTCGGTCGCTGGGGTCCGGGGTCTTCCCTCGTCGGTCGGTCGCTTCGCTCCCTTCCTCCTCAGTCCAGACCCCGGCGCTCCCTCGCGGATGGGGCGGTCCTTCGCGGGCACGACGAGAAGCACGTACGGTGGACGTTATGCAGGTGATCGACTGGGATCTGGCCGTCACGACCGGCACGCGCCTGGTGCGCCCCGGTCCTCAGGTGAGCCGGGAGGAGGCCAGGCAGGCCGTCGCCGAGCTCCGCACCCTGTCACGTGAGGCCGAGGGCCACGTGCGCGAGTTCACGAAAATTCACACCGACACCGCGCCACAGCCCGCGACCATCGTCGACCGGCCTGGCTGGATCAAGGCCAACGTCGAGGGCTTCCGCGTCGTGCTCGAACCCCTGACCCAGCGCATGAGCGGCGGCGACAACCCGCCGCCCGCCATCGTCACGGCCGTGGGCTCCCGCATCACGGGCGTCGAGGTCGGCGCCGTCCTGGCGTTCCTGGCCTCGCGCGTGCTGGGCCAGTACGAGCTGTTCCTCCCGCCCGACCCGACGGGTGAGGAGCCGACGGGCCGCCTGACCCTGGTCGCGCCCAACATCGTGCACGCCGAGCGCGAGATGGCCGTCGACCCGCACGACTTCCGCCTGTGGGTCTGCCTGCACGAGGAAACCCACCGCGTGCAGTTCACGGGCGTGCCGTGGCTGCGCGAATACGTGCGCTCGCAGATGACCGAGTTCCTGCTGGCCTCCGACCTCGACCTGCCCACCCTGCTCGAACGCCTGCGCAACGCCGCCGACACGGTGGCCGACGTGGTGCGCGGCGGCGAGGGCAACCTCATCGACGCCATCCAGTCGCCCGGCCAGAAGGAGATCCTCGACCGTCTGACGGCCGTGATGACCCTGGTCGAAGGACACGGCGACTACGTGATGGACGCCGTCGGCCCCTCCGTGGTGCCGTCGGTCGCCGACATCCGCTCCAAGTTCGCCCAGCGCCGCGAGGGCGGCTCCCGCCTCGACCGCACGGTCAGGCGGCTGCTGGGGATCGAGGTCAAGATGAAGCAGTACGCGGAGGGCTCGGCGTTCGTCCGCACCGTGGTCGACCGGGTCGGCATGGACGGCTTCAACAAGGTCTGGACCTCGCCCGAGACGCTGCCGACGACCCAGGAGATCTCCGATCCCGACCGCTGGGTCTCCCGGGTCACGGGCACCCCGGCCCTACCTGCCTGATCCGCCTTATCCGCCTTATCCGCCGCACCCACTGATCCGTCGGACCCGCTGATCCGCCGACCCGTCGGGCCCACTGACCCGTCAGACCCGCCGGACCCGCTGGCCCGCAGGATCCGTCGGACCCGCCGCACTCGCTGGCCCGCAGGACCCGTCGGATCCGTCGGGCCCGCTGGCCCGCAGGATCCGTGTGGTCCGTCGGGATCCGCGAGCCCCTTAGGGCGGCGCGGAGAGGGCAGGTGGTGTGGGCCGTCGGGGTTCTGGGTGGTGGCGTGAGCCGGGACAATGGCTGCGTGGGGCCACATCCAGCAGTCGCCGACGTACGCAGGGCTGTGCGCGAGGCGCTGGCCGGTGTCGAGGAGGGTGCGCTGGTCCTGGCGGCGTGCAGCGGCGGAGCCGATTCTCTTGCCCTGTCGGCCGCCCTGGCGTTCGTGGCGCCCCGGATGGGCCTGCGGGCGGGGGCGCTGACCGTGGACCACGGGCTGCAGCCGGGCTCGGCCGGGCGCGCCGCGACGGTGGCGGAGGTGGTCCGGGGCTTGGGTCTCGACCCGGTGGAGGTGCTCACAGTGACGGTGGGCACGGCGGGCGGTCCCGAGGCGGCGGCCAGGGACGCGCGCTACGCGGCGCTGGCGGAGGCGGCCGACCGGCTTGAGGCGCAGGCGGTCCTGCTCGGGCACACCAGGGACGACCAGGCGGAGACGGTCCTGCTCGGTCTGGCGAGGGGGAGCGGGCCGCGTTCGTTGTCGGGCATGGCGGCGAGGAGCGGGCGTTATCTGCGGCCGTTGCTCGGCCTTCCGCGGGCCACCACGGTCGCCGCCTGCAGGGCGCTGCGCCTGCCCCCGTGGGACGACCCGCACAACGAGGATCCCCGCTTCACCCGGGTCCGTGTGAGGAGGCACGTGCTGCCGGTGCTGGAGAAGGAGCTGGGCCCTGGGGTCGCCGAGGCGCTCGCGAGGACCGCGGGGATGGCGCGCGAGGACGCCGACGCACTGGACGGGTGGGCGGAATCGGCGTACCGAAATTGCGCTCTAAGCGATATCGAGGGGTCGGTCACGCTGTCCGTGGACGAGTTGGAGACTCTGCCCGACGCCGTCAGGCGGAGAGTCCTGCGCCGCGCGGCGATCGCCGCGGGAGCACCTCCGGGAGCCCTGTCGGCCGCCCACGTGCTGGCCGTGGACCGGCTGGTCACGCGGTGGCACGGGCAGAAGGCGGTGGACCTGCCCGGGGGTCTGTCGGCCGTGCGGCGGTATGGCACCCTGATACTCGCCATCAGTCCCATCCCGTAAGGAACCACAGGTGGACGCTGCCGACATGGGCAATGACCTGGAAAAGGTCCTCATCTCCGAGGAAGATCTCCAGGCCAGGATCAAAGAGCTCGCCGGCCGGATCGACGAGGACTATGCGGGCAAGGAAGTCCTGCTCGTGGGCGTGCTGAAGGGCGCGGTCATGGTGATGGCCGACCTGGCGAGGGCTCTGCACGTGCCCGTGCAGATGGACTGGATGGCGGTGTCGTCGTACGGTGCCGGCACCAGGTCGTCCGGCGTCGTACGCGTGCTGAAAGACCTCGACACCGACATCCTCGACCGCCATGTGCTGATCGTCGAGGACATCATCGACTCCGGTCTGACCCTGCACTGGCTGCTGGAAAACCTGAAGTCGCGCAATCCGGCCTCGCTGGAGATCTGCGCCGCGCTGCGCAAACCTGACGCGGTGAAGGTGCCTATCGAGGTGAAATACGTTGGTTTCGACATTCCCAGCGAGTTCGTCATCGGTTACGGCCTCGACTACGCGGAGCGATACCGCAATCTGCCGTTCATCGGCACGCTCGCCCCGCACGTTTACACCTAGCGATCCCGCAGTGTTCCCGCCGGGCCGGGAACACTGCGCAACGTGACGTACGTTGATAGGGCAAGACCGGTGCAGCGGGCGGGTCCCTCCGTCCGCCGTGCCGGTGTACCTTCGGACTCCTGAAGGGTGACCGCGTGGTCCCCTTCGGGTAGTCAGAACTCGCGGTGTCGGATGCCGCGGCCCCGGGGCGACCCGGGGTTTCACAGGCCATGGTCAGGAAGGGACGGGCCCGCAAGGGGTTCCGCATCGGATGGATCTCAAGCGATTTACACGTGGGCCACTGCTGTGGATCCTGGGCATCGTCGTGCTGCTCCTGCTCGTCACCCAGCTCTGGAGCGGTGGCGGCAATTACAAGCCGGCCGACACGTCCTTGGTTCTTCAGCAGATTCGCGCCGGAAACGTCAGCAACGCCAAGATCATCGACAAGGACAACCGAATCGAGGTGACGCTGACCAACCCCGTGGTGGTGAAGGCCGGCGACGCCCCGACGAAGCTGATCCAGTCCGACTGGGTCACCGGTTACGGCAGCAAGCTGACCGACGAGCTGCAGGCTCAGGTCGACGCGGGCAAGACGAAGAGCTTCGCCACCGAGGTGCCGCAGGAAAACTTCCTGGTGAGCCTCCTGGTGAGCTTCCTGCCGATCGTCATCATCGTGCTGATCTTCCTGTTCATCATGAACCAGATGCAGGGCGGCGGCTCCCGGGTGATGAACTTCGGCAAGTCGAAGGCCAAGCTGATCACCAAAGACACCCCCAAGACGACCTTCTCCGACGTCGCCGGCGCCGACGAGGCCATCGAGGAGCTGCAGGAGATCAAGGAGTTCCTGCAGGCTCCGTCGAAGTTCCAGGCGATCGGCGCCAAGATCCCCAAAGGCGTGCTGCTCTACGGCCCGCCCGGCACCGGCAAGACGCTGCTGGCCCGCGCGGTCGCGGGCGAGGCGGGCGTGCCGTTCTACTCGATCTCCGGTTCCGACTTCGTCGAGATGTTCGTCGGTGTCGGCGCCTCGCGTGTTCGTGACCTGTTCGAGCAGGCCAAGGCCAACGCCCCGGCGATCATCTTCATCGACGAGATCGACGCGGTCGGCCGCCACCGCGGCGCCGGCCTGGGCGGCGGTCACGACGAGCGCGAGCAGACGCTCAACCAGTTGCTCGTCGAGATGGACGGCTTCGACGTCAAGGGCGGCGTGATCCTCATCGCGGCCACCAACCGGCCCGACATCCTCGACCCGGCGCTGCTGCGTCCGGGGCGTTTCGACCGGCAGGTCACCGTCGACCGGCCCGACCTCGAGGGCCGCAAGGGCATCCTCAAGGTGCACGGGCGGGGCAAGCCGTTCTCACCCGACGTCGACCTCGACGTCATCGCGCGGCGCACACCCGGGTTCACCGGCGCCGACCTGGCCAACGTGATCAACGAGGCGGCCCTGCTCACCGCGCGGGCCGACCAGAAGCTGATCACGATGGAGCTCCTCGAGGAGTCGATCGACCGTGTCATGGCAGGGCCCGAGCGCAAGACGCGGGTCATGTCCGACAAGGAAAAGAAGATGATCGCCTATCACGAGGGCGGTCACGCGCTGGTGGCGCACGCCTTGCCCAACTCCGATCCGGTGCACAAGATCACGATTCTGTCCCGGGGCCGCGCGCTCGGTTACACGATGACGCTGCCGATGGAGGACAAGTTCCTGGCCACCAGGTCGGAGATGATGGACCAGCTCGCGATGTTGCTCGGTGGCCGGGCGGCGGAGGAGCTCGTCTTCCACGAGCCGACCACCGGCGCCTCCAACGACATCGAGAAGGCCACCGCCGTCGCCCGCCGCATGGTGACCGAATACGGCATGAGCGAGCAGCTCGGCGCCCGTAAGTTCGGCAGCGGCCAGGCGGAGGTGTTCCTGGGCCGCGAGATGGGCCACGAGCGCGACTACTCCGAGAAGATCGCCTCCACGATCGACGAGGAGGTCCGCCGGATGATCGAGACGGCGCACGACCAGGCCTGGGACATCCTGGTCGAATACCGCGACGTGCTCGACAACCTGGTGCTGGAGCTCATGGAGAAGGAGACCCTCTCCCGCGAGCAGGTGCTCCAGATCTTCAGCCCGGTGGTCATCAGGGAGCACCGGCCGTCCTACGCGGGCTACGGCAAGCGGCTGCCCTCCGACCGCCCGCCGATCCTGACCCCGAAGGAGCAGTCGGCCAACGGCTCGCTCACCATGGGCCACCAGGACGCCCTCCCGTCCGGAGACAGTGCGTGACGCAGCACGACATCGACCAGGGCCGGATCGAGAAGGCCGTACGCGAGATCCTCTACGCCATCGGCGAGGATCCCGACCGCGACGGCCTCATCGACACACCTGCCCGGGTCGCCCGCGCCATGGCCGAACAGTATTCGGGGCTCGGCCAGACGCCTGAGGACGTGCTGACCAAGGTCTTCGACGTCGACCACGACGAGATGGTGCTCGTCAGGGACATCGAGGTCTACTCGACCTGCGAGCACCATCTGGTCCCCTTCCACGGGGTGGCCCACGTGGGCTACATCCCCAACCAGCGCGGCGAGGTGACGGGCCTGTCCAAGCTGGCCCGTCTGGTCGACGTGTTCGCCCGCCGTCCGCAGGTGCAGGAGCGCATGACCTCGCAGATCGCCGACGCGCTCATGCGGGTGCTGGAGCCGCGCGGGGTCATCGTGGTGGTCGAGGCCGAACATTTGTGCATGACGATGCGTGGGGTGCGCAAGCCCGGTGCCAAGACCGTGACCTCGGCGGTCCGCGGTGACTTCCGCACTAGCGACAAGACCCGTTCCGAGGCGATGGCGCTGATTCTCCACCGTTGACGACGGAACGGGGTACCCACGATGTCATCACGTGTCGGGAAGCGCCTAGGCTTGGCCCATGACTAGCGTGCCCATGAACGTGCCGGGAGGCGCGGATCGGTGCCTCGTCATGGGCGTGGTCAATGTGACGCCCGATTCGTTCTCCGACGGCGGTCGGTGGTTCGACGAGGAGGCCGCGATCCAGCACGGCCTCGACCTGGTCCATGAGGGTGCCGACATCGTCGACGTGGGTGGCGAGTCCACCCGTCCCGGGGCCGCCAGGGTGTCCCTGCAGGAGGAGCTCACCCGGGTCGTCCCGGTGATCAGGGCCCTCGACGCGGAGGGGGTGCTGGTCAGCGTCGACACGATGCGGGCGGAGGTCGCGAGGGCCGCGGTCGAGGCGGGCGCGCGGCTCGTCAACGACGTGAGCGGCGGGCTCGCCGATCCCGACATGCCCCGCGCGGTCGCCGCCACCGGAGTCCCCTACGTCGTGATGCACTGGCGCGGCCACAGCCACGACATGGACAGCCGTGCGGTCTACGCCGACGTGGTCACCGAGGTCCGCGAAGAGCTGGCCAAACGGGTCGATCTGGTGCTGGCGGAGGGCGTCACGGAGGAGCAGATCGTGATCGACCCCGGTCTCGGGTTCGCGAAGAACGCCGAGCACAACTGGGCACTGCTGGCCGGCATCCCGAAGCTCGCCGAACTGGGTTATCCCCTGCTGGTGGGCGCGTCGCGCAAACGGTTCCTCGGCCGGCTGCTGGCCGCCCCCGACGGCACACCCCGGCCGTTCAGCCGCAGTGACGACGCGACCCTGGCGGTGACCGCGCTGGCCGCCCACGCGGGCGCCTGGTGCGTGCGCGTGCACGAGGTAGGTCCCAATGCCGATGCCGTGCGCGTGGCCGCCGCATGGAAGAGAGCCGGAGCCAACACATGAGCGTCGACACCGCCGCTATCGAGACGGTGAACCAGGAGTTCTACACCGCGATCGAGAACGCCGATCTCGACAAGATGACCGAGATCTGGGCGGACGACTCCGGTGACGAGCAGGTGACCTGCGTGCACCCGGGCTGGACCCTGCTGACGGGCCGCTCGGAGGTGCTGCGGTCATGGGCGTTGATCATGGCCAACACCACCTACATCCAGTTCGTGCTGACCGACGTCAGCACGACGGTGCTGGGTGACGTGGCCGTGCTCACCTGCGTGGAGAACATCCTCACCGCCGGCGAGGAGGGCGAGTCCAGCTTCGCCGCGGGCAAGGTGGTGGCCAGCAACGTCTACCTCCGCACCCCGCAGGGGTGGCGGTTGTGGATGCACCACGGCTCGCCCGTGCTCCAGAGCGACGACGACGAGGAGGAGGACGGCGAGCTTGAGCGCTGATCGCATCGCCCTCAAGGGCCTGCGTGCCCGGGGGAGACATGGCGTCCTCGCTGCCGAGCGGGAGCTCGGGCAGGAGTTCGTCATCGACGCGACGTTGTTCCTCGACACCGCCCCGGCGGCGGCCGGCGACGACCTCACCAAGACCGTCCACTACGGCGAGCTGGCCGAGGCCCTCGTCAAGGTCGTGGAGGGCGAGCCGGTCGAGCTGATCGAGACGCTCGCGCAGCGGCTGGCCGAGGTGTGCCTGGCGAATGAGCTGGTGCACAGGGCCGAGGTGAGCGTGCACAAGCCGGCGGCGCCCATCCCGCTGCCCTTCGACGACGTGGTCGTGACGATCGAGCGGAGCCGCTGATGAAGGCCGTCATCGCCCTGGGCAGCAACATGGGGGCCCGCTTCCAGACGTTGCAGGGCGCCGTCGACACCCTGTTCGACGCCCCCGGGCTGGACTTCGTGCAGGCGTCCCCCGTCTACGAGACCGACCCGGTCGGCGGCCCGCCCGGGCAGCGCCCCTACCTCAACGCGATCGTGATCGCCGAGACCACGCTGGAGCCCTTCCGGCTGCTGGAGCGGGCGCTCAACGTCGAGGACGCCTTCGGCAGGGTCCGCGGCGAACGGTGGGGGCCGCGCACGCTCGACGTCGACCTGGTGGCGGTGGGCGAGTTCGTCAGCGACGACCCCGAGCTGACGCTGCCGCATCCGCTCGCCCACGAGCGTGCGTTCGTGCTGGTGCCCTGGTCGAAGGCCGACCCTGAGGCGGTGCTGCCCGGCCGCGGCCGGGTGGCCGACCTGCTGGAGGGGCTCGACCGGCAGGGCGTACGCCTGCGCGACGACCTCAAGCTGCAGAGGCCGGATTGAAGCCCACACACCCCGGCCATCTGGTCGGCATCCTCGTCGTCGTCGCGCTGCTCACCTGGGTGGTGATCCAGCCCGTCTACTCCGATCTGCCGCTGATGCCGTGGACCGCGATCCCCACGGTGACGTTGCTGGCCATCGGCGAGGGCTACACCGCCTGGCTGACCAAGGCCAGGATCGAGAGGAAGCCCGGCACCAAGCCGGTGGAGCCGATGTCGGTGGCCCGGCTGGCGGCGCTGGCGAAGGCGTCGGCGTACGCGGGGGCTGCGTTCGGGGGGATCTTCGCCGGGTTCGGGCTGCACACGGCGCAGCTGCTCGACCGGGAGACGCCGCGGGGCGAGTTCTTCGTGGCCGCGGGGTCGCTGGTGTCGTGCGTGCTCCTCGTCTGCGCCGCCCTCTACCTGGAGCACGCCTGCCGCATCCCCAAGGAGCCGGAGGAGCAGGAGCGCGACTAGTGCTCGCCGGAGAGGTCTTCGGTGCTGCGCCGGGCGGCGGCTCGCACGCGGTCGTGCCACATCTCCCGGTGCAGCAGGCGCAGCGCGCGGCGGATCACGTCGCTCGGCCGCTCGCCTTCCCGCAGCGCGGCGCGGATGATCCGCAGGTCCTCGGCGGTGGCGTGGAAGCCGATGTCAGCCATGTTCCGAGCCTAGGGAGCGGCCGACGTCCTCGTCCCGCTTTTGGCGCACAGGTGTGCGGCGCCGGCCGAAGAGATAGATGACGGGGGCGGTGCAGATCAGCGGGCCGATGATGGCGATGGGGCGTTCCAGCCACCATTTCAGGTCGGGCGGGATCTGGGTGCCCATAGTGCCGAACCACCACCACGACAACCCCAGCGCGAGGGCCATCCCCGTGGTGTGGAAGAGGAACAGCGGCAGCGAATAGCGGTTGATGAAGTCGTTGACCCGGCGCCACCCCTGCCGTACGAGTACGCGCTCCATGGAGGGCCGCAGCACCTCCACGAGCCCGATCTGAAAGAGCAGCAGCGCCACGATCACGAACGTGGGCGGCGCCATGTTCGACCACTTGTCGCCGGGCACGCCCACCATCGAGCCGGGATAGATGCCCGAGTAGACCAGCCCGAACAGGGCGAACAGCCCGGTCCACAACAGTCCCTTGTCATAGCGGCGGGGCAGCGCGACGACCCGGTCGTAGAAGAACCCGGCCTGGTGCGCCAGCCCCCAGACGATGATCATGTTGAGCCAGCCGACCTCGTCGACGCCGTAGCTGAAGCGCACCACGTCGATCACCAGGGCGGCGCCGCCGAGCCAGATCAGGGCGAGCACGTCGTAGCGGCTGTGCAACCACAGCGCCACGGGCAGCAGCGCGATCAGCACCAGGTAGACGCCGAGGAACCAGAGCGGGCTGAGCACCAGCAGCACGACCCGCCACATCCAGTCGACGTCGAAGGCCCACGTGACGACGGCCCCGATGACGGCCCACACACCGGACAGGACGAGCGCGGGTAAGGCGAGCGCGCGGATGCGCCGCAGGACGAACGAGCCGATGCCGACGCCCCGCGCCTTGGCCCGGTTCCAGGACAGCAGGTGCACGTGACCGCCGACGTAGAAGAACAGCGGCAGCACCTGCAGCAGCCAGGTGAGGATCCACAGGCCGGAGGTGAAGCCCAGCGGGCTGGTGGGCTCGGGGCCGTGCGGCTTCCATTCGAGGATGGTGAACGCCCAGTGCCACACCACCACGACGATCAGGCTCAGGGCGCGCAGCCAGTCGACGTATTTGTCGCGTTCTTGCGTCGTCACTTGTCGATGTCACCCACGACGAAGAACATCGAGCCGAGGATGGCGACCATGTCGGCCACCAGGTGACCGGGCAACATCTCGCGCAGCACCTGGATGTTGTTGTAGGAGGCGGAACGCAGCTTGAGCCGCCACGGCGTCTTGTCGCCCCTGGAGACGAGGTAGTAGCCGTTGATGCCGAGCGGGTTCTCCGTCCACGCGTACGTGTGGCCCTCCGGCACCTTGAGCACCTTGGGCAGGCGCTGGTTGATCGGCCCTTGAGGCAGCGCGCGCAGGCGTTCGGCGCAGGCGTCGGCCAGGTCGAGCGAGACCTTGAGCTGTTCGAGCAGGACCTCGAAGCGGGCGTGGCAGTCGCCCGCGCTCCTGGTGATCACCTTGACGGGCAGTTCGGGGTAGGCGAGGTAGGGCTCGTCGCGCCGGAGGTCGAAGTCGACGCCGGAGGCACGGGCGACGGGGCCGCTCACGCCGTACTGCATGATCTGGTCGTGGGTGAGCACGCCGACGCCCGTGGTGCGGGCCAGGAAGATGTCGTTGTGCAGGATGAGGTTCTCGATGTCGGGCACGCGGCGGCGGGTCTCATCGACGGCCGCCGACACCCGGTCGAGCCAGCCGAGCGGCAGGTCCTCCTTGAGCCCGCCGACCCGGTTGAACATGTAGTGCATGCGCCCGCCGGAGATCTCCTCCATGACGGCCTGGATGCGCTCGCGTTCGTCGAAGGCGTAGAACAGCGGGGTGATCGCGCCCAGCTCCAGAGGGTAGGAGCCGAGGAACATCAGGTGGTTGAGCACCCGATTGAGCTCGGCCAGCAGCGTGCGCGCCCACACGGCCCTGACCGGGGGCTCCATGCCGAGCAGGCGTTCGGCGGCGAGCACCACGCCCAGCTCGTTGGCGAAGCCTGACAGCCAGTCGTGCCGGTTGGCGAGCATGATGATCTGGCGGTAGTCGCGTACCTCGAACAGTTTCTCCGCGCCGCGGTGCATGTAGCCGATGATGGGCTCGGCGGTGGCGATGCGCTCGCCGTCGAGCGTGAGCCGGAGCCTGAGTACCCCGTGGGTCGACGGGTGCTGCGGACCGATGTTGAGGATCATGTCCTCGGTGGCCAGTTCTTTGGCACCCGCACCTATTCCGACCACACGTTCCGTCATACGGCCATGCTGCCACCGTCGTGGGTGTCGATCCAGCGCCGGGGGGACCGTCAAACCTTGGTATGCACATGCATCCCAAAGTCGGACATGGGGAGGGATACCTGGAATGGGGGGAGAAATCACCATGAAAAGGATTTTGTTCGACGTCGCGGCTCTGATCGCGCGCGTGGTGACGGGCGTGATCTTCCTGGCCCATGGATGGCAGAAGTGGCAGGGCGGCCTGGGCGCCACCGCGCAGGGCTTCAGGGAGTCGGGGATCCCGGCGCCCGAGTTGGCCGCCGCGTACGCGACCGTCGTGGAGACCGTCGGCGGTATCTTCCTGATCCTCGGCCTGCTGGTCAGGCCCGTGGCGGTGCTGCTGCTGCTCAACATGCTCGGCGCGATCTTCTTCGTGCACTGGGGCCTCACCCCGATGTCCGCCGACAACGGCTGGGAGCTGCCTGGTGCGCTCGGCGCGCTGAGCCTGCTGTTCCTCGTCCTGGGCGGCGGCAGGTTCGGCCTCGACGGCATCTTCCGCTCGATGTCGCGCAGGCGGGCAGAACGCCGCGCGGCCGAGGCCGACCTCGCCGCCCACGCGCCCGCCGCACGGGGCACGGCCGGCGGCCCGACGACGCCCTTGCCGGCGCAGCAGGAGCCGCCCCAGGTGCCCCGGCAGCCGAGCGCGCCGAAGGAGAGCGGCCTCAGCGACAAGGACATGCGCGACATCGACGCCCTGGTCGGCGACGAGCAGCCACCACGCCGCGAACCGCCCAAGGGCTGAGCATCAGCGGGCGGTGAGGTCGCGCAGCGCCTCGATCAGCCGGTCCACGTGCTCCTGCGTGGTGCCGATGCCGATGGAGGCGCGCACCGCTGACGCGGCGCCGTCCGCGCACCCGCCGTCCGGGTGCCCGTTCTCCGTTCCCACCAGGTGCCGGACGAACGGGTGCGCGCAGAACTTGCCGTCGCGCACCCCGATGCCGTACTCGCCGGACAGCACCTCGGCCACCTCGCGGGCCGGCCGCCCCACGACGGTGAACGACACGATGCCCACACGCGGATGGTCGTCCCCCCACAGGGACAGCTCGCGTACACCCTCGATCGAGGCGAGACCGGCCCGCAGCCGGGCGATCAGCCGCTCCTCCTCGCGCACCAGCGGGGTCCATCCGGTGGCGGAGAGCGCGTCGCAGGCGGCGGCCAGCGCGATGGCGCCGAGCACGTTCGGCGTGCCCGCCTCGTGCCGCGGCTCCGGGTCGTCGTGCCACTCGACCCCGCCGGCCACCGACCGGACCGCGCCCCCGCCCTTCAGGTACGGCTCCGCCTCGGCGAGCCAGTCACGTCGCCCGATCAGCACGCCCGCGCCGAAGGGGGCGTACAGCTTGTGCCCGGAGAAGGCCACGTAGTCGAGGTCGAGCGCGGTGAGGTTGAGCCGCCGGTGCGGTACGAGCTGCGCGGCGTCCACCAGGATCCTGGCCCCGTGCCGGTGCGCGATGTGGGCCAGGGCGGCGATCGGCCACAGTTCCCCGGTGACGTTGGAGGCGGCGGTGACGACGAGCAGCTTGGGCCCGTCGATCGCGGCCAGTGTCTCGTCGGCGGCGCGCACGGCCTCGCCGGGGAAGGCGGGCGGTGCCAGGCGTACGGACCGGGGCCAGGGGAGGAGCGAGGCGTGGTGCTCGGTGTCGAAGACGACGGCGGTCGTGCCCTCGGGCAGGGAGCGGGCGAGCAGGTTGGTGGCGTCGGTGGTGTTGCGGGTGAAGATGACGGCGTCGCCCGGCCTGGCCCCCGCGAACGCGCCGACGGTGTGCCTGGCCTGCTCGTAGCGGGCGGTGGTGAGCTGGGAGGCGTAACCCGCGCCGCGGTGGACGCTGGAGTAGGCCGGGAGCGCGGCGGCGACGGCCGCGCTGACCGGCTCCAGGCAGGGGGCGCTGGCGGCGTAGTCGAGGTTGGCGTAGCTCACCAGCCGGCCGCCCTTGACCGGCACCTTGAGGTCGGCGCCGAGCACGGCGGGAACGGGCCGCGCGGCGGCGGGAGCGGGGGCCTCGGCGGGGGCCTCGGCGGCCCTGGCGGAAGCGGACGTGAAGATCGTCAACGTGGACACGGCAGTCCTCCTCGGGGTCGTCGGACCCCTGGAGCAGCCACGGAGCCCGCGCTTGCCCGCCACACCTCGTGACGGACCAGGTCTTCACCCGGGGCACCCCGCCGCGGACGCGAGGGTTGCCGGCCAGCTAGCCGGGGCTTGTCGCTGGCACTCATGACCTACGTCAAGGACTATAACCCGCACCCGGGCATGCACCGCAAGCGGGGGAACCTCCGGCGGTCCTCCGGCAGGGGAAGAAGGCACTGCCGAGAGGGGGATCCCGCTTCTAAGATGAAATGATGCGCTTTGATCCCTGGAATCCGGATTTCGTGGCTCACCCGTACCGCGTCTACGAGGAGCTGCGCCGCGACGCTCCGGTCAGCTACTTCGAACCGACGAACCAGTGGCTGATCTCCCGGCACGCGGACGTCAACGCGCTGCTCAGAGACCGCCGCCTGGGCCGGTCCTACCTGCACGTGGCCACGCACGAGGAGTTCGGCAGGCCGCCGGAGCCGGAGTTCCAGGAGCCGTTCTGGCGGGTGATCAGGGCGGGCATGCTGGACGTGGAGCCGCCGGTGCACACGAGGCTGCGCCGGCTGGTGTCCAAGGCGTTCACGCCGCGCATGGTCGAGTCGCTGCGCCCCCGGGTCCACGCCATCGCGCGGGACCTGGTGGACACGTACGTCGCCAAGGGCGGCGGCGACCTGATCGCCGACGTCGCCGAGCCGCTGCCGGTGACCGTGATCGCCGAGATGCTCGGCATCCCCGAGCAGGACCGCCACCTGCTGCGCCCGTGGTCGTCCGACATCTGCGGCATGTACGAGCTCAACCCGGCCCTCGAGGCCCAGCACACCGCGGTGCGCGCGGCGGAGGAGTTCGCCGCCTACCTCAAGGCCCTGGCCGCCGAGCGCCGCCCGCGCCCCGGCGACGACCTGATCAGCGCGCTCACCCAGGTCACGGAGCTGACCGAGGACGAGCTGGTCGGCACGTGCGTCCTGCTGCTCAACGCCGGTCACGAGGCCACCGTGAACGTGACGGGCAACGGCTGGTGGGCCCTGTTCAGGAACCCCGCCGAGCTCGTACGGCTGCGCGAGGACCGTTCGCTGCTGCCCACGGCCGTGGAAGAGTTGATGCGCTGGGACACGCCGCTGCAGATGTTCGAGCGCTGGGTGCTGGAGGACATCGAGGTGCACGGCGTACGGATTCCGCGCGGGGCGGAGGTGGCGTTGTTGTTCGGGTCGGCCAACCGGGACCAGGCGGTGTTCGACGACCCGGACAGGCTCGACGTGGGCCGCGCCGACAATCCGCACATCTCCTTCGGCGCCGGGATCCACTTCTGCCTGGGGGCGCCGCTGGCCAGGATCGAGCTGATGGAGTCGTTCGGCGCGCTCCTGGACCGCGCGGCCACGCTGGAACTGCGGCAGAAGCCGGAGTGGAAGACGGGCTACGTCATCCGCGGGCTGAGGTCGCTGGAGCTCACCGCCACTGGCTGAGCCAGCCGAAGCCGCCGAGGCCCGACGGATCGATCAGCTCGCCCTCCTCCGAGGCCCTGGCCAGGGCGCGCAGGTAGCCGCGCGGATCGACGTGTGCCAGGTCGGCGGGCGGCCTGGCGCCGGTGATGCCGAGGGCCCTGAGCGCGTCACGCTGTGTGGACAAGGTTGTGGATATCGCACCGGCTTCGCGCCCGGCCTCCGCGCACGCGTCGAGCGCGACATGTGCCGTGATGTCGCAGGTGCCGTCGGGGACGGGGGTCACGACCGCGCCGTCGCGGTATCCGGTCAGGGTGCCGCAGGGCGGACGGTTATCCACAGGATGTGCATAATCGATGGCGATCGCTCTGCCTTTGGTCAGTCGTGCGAGGACCGAGGCCCACGCCTCGTCGCGGGGTCGCCCGATCTCCGCCCGCGCGCCCACCCCGCACAACGGCCACCATCGCTCGAGCCATGCGCGGTCGGCGTGACCGGGCGGGTCGCCGAGCCGCTCCTCGCCGGTGCGTACGTCGACCATGATCAACCGCGGCCCCTCGCCGGTCTGCTCCACCACGTCGATCGGGACGTTGTCGAGCCATTCGTTGGCGATGGCCAGCCCCGTGACAGCGGCGGGCAGGTCGGGTCGCCAGTGGATGCGCTCGGGCAGGCCCTCGGGGCGAGGGCAGAGGTCGACGGCGGTGACCCGCAGCCGGTCGCGCAGGCCGGGCTCGGCAGCGGCCAGGACCTGGCTGACGAGCGTCCCTTCGCCCGCGCCGATGTCGACCAGGTCGAGCGCGGCGGGGGAGCCGAGTTCGGCGTCCACCTCGGCGAGCAGGGCCAGCACCGCACCGGCGAACGCGGCCGAGGCGCTGACCGAGGTGCGGAAGTGGCCCGATGGGCGTTCGCGGAGGTAGAAGCCCGCCTCGCCGTAAAGCGCGCGCTGCGTGGCGGCGCGCCAGGTGAGCCACATGTCTGGACTATCTCATGACTTCCGCCGGACACAGGACGTTATCGAAAGACCACTTAACGTGCTCGGCTTGAGGTACCTTTGACGCATTGTCTTCGAGTGATCACTCTTCGTGTCCCTCGTCGAACACGCCTCCGCGGCCCGCAAGGCGGCCGCGCAACCGAGAGGAGCCCTCATGCTGAAGAAGGCCATGGCCGTCGCCGGAGCCGTTGCGATGTTGTCCCTCGCCGCCCCCGCGCACGCCGACATCACCAGCGGTGCCGGTGGCATCGCCTCGGGCAACCAGCTGCACCTGCCCATCGTCATCCCCGTCAACGTCTGCGGCAATGCGGTGGCGGTCGTCGGCGGCGCGCTCGCCGGCTGCAAGGGCGGCGCCTTCGCCCATGCGCCCAGCCACCACTGAGTGAGGCGGAGCCCGGGCCGGCGCAGGCCGGCCCGGGTCCGTCCCGGGCCGGTCAGTCGGCGGTCGGCCGGCCCGGTGCACCTCCAAGAGGTTCACTTCTTTCGCGGGCGTCGGGTCCAGAGGACGGACTCGGCGCCCGCTGCCATGCGGTGAACCCCTCTCCTCATCTCTTCCGACAGGGGGTGCGTTTTTTGTATGCCCTTGTCGCTTTTGTCGTTAACTCAACGCGCGGCAAAGGCACGGTCACATGCTCGACTCCGATAGGCCGTTACCCTGGTCGGCAGCGCCATCACGAAAAAGAAGCCCGCATCAGCGAGCTGCCGCCCTGGTGCCGTCCCTGGTCGAGACCCTGTAAGCGGCAGTGCGCCAGCGGGTTTCTCGTTCGCAGTCGACAGGGGTGACGTCATGGACGCGGGTGATCGCCCGGCACGGCTGACCGTAGGAGTGCTCGGTGCGGGCAAGGTGGGCTCGGCCCTCGGGGCCGCGCTGGCACAGGCGGGCCATCGGGTGGTGGCCGCCAGCGGAGTGTCCGACAATTCGCAGCGGTGGGCCGCCGACCGGCTCGGCGTCACGCCGTCCCGGCCCGACCGGGTCGTGGCGGCTGCGCAGCTGATCCTGCTCACCGTTCCCGACGACGCGCTGCCCGACCTGGTGCACGGGCTGGCGTCCACGAAGGCCGACCTGCACGGCAAGCTGCTCGTGCACACCAGCGGGGCGTACGGGCTGTCCGTGCTCGACCCGGCGGCCGAGGCCGGCGCGCTGCCGCTCGCGCTGCACCCGGTGATGACCTTCACCGGCCGCGACGACGATCTGAACAAGCTCACCGGCATCTCCTACGGCGTGACCGCGCCCGACGTGCTGCGTCCCATCGCCGAGGCTTTGGTGATCGAGATGGGCGGCGAGCCGGTCTGGATCGACGACGCCGACCGCCCGCTCTACCACGCGGCGCTCGCGGGAGCGGCCAACCACATGGTCACGCTCATCGCCGAGTCGTCCGACCTGCTCGGGCGCATCGGCGTCGACCATCCGGGCCGGATGCTGGGGCCACTGCTCGGCGCCGCGCTCGACAACGTGCTGCGGCTCGGGATCGGCGGGCTCACCGGCCCGGTGGTACGCGGCGACGCCGACACCGTACGCAAGCACGTCGACGCGCTCATCCTGGCCGCTCCCGAGGCGGCCGACGCCTACATCGCGCTGGCCAGGCTCACGGCGGACCGGGCGCTCGCGGCGGGGCTGCTCAAGCCCGAGGAGGCGGAGCGGCTGCTCGACGCGCTGGGGGGCAATATATGGACTTAACGGATGAGAGAGGGCCCTCATGGAGCTGATCGTCGCCAGGAACAGGGAAGACCTGGTCAAGGCGCGGGGTGGTGGCGAGGTGGCCCTCGTGCCGACCATGGGCGCGCTGCACGAGGGGCACCAGGCGCTGATCAGACAGGCGCGTGCTCGGGCCGATCACGTTGTGGTCAGCATTTTCGTCAATCCTCTGCAATTTTCCCCTGATGAGGATTTTTCGCGTTATCCCCGTACATTCGAGGCGGATCTCGACGTGTGCCGGGCCGAGGGCGTCGACGTCGTGTTCCACCCGGCCGTCGAGGACATGTACGCGCCCGACCGCCAGGTCGGCGTCTCCGCGGGCCGGATGGGCTCGATCGTCGAGGGCGCGGCCCGGCCGGGTCACTTCGACGGGGTGCTCACCGTGGTGCTCAAGCTGTTCAACGTGGTCCAGCCGGGGCTGGCGGTGTTCGGGCAGAAGGACGCCCAGCAGCTCGCCCTCATCCGCCGCATGGTGGCGGACCTCGACCTGCCGATCGAGATCCTCGACGTGCCCACCGTGCGCGAGCCCGACGGCCTGGCCCTGTCCAGCCGCAACCGGTTCCTGTCCGAGGACGACCGGCGGGTGGCGCTGGCGCTCTCGCGGGCGCTGCGGGCGGGGGCGGCCGAGCTCACGCCGTCGGAAATCCGCGCGGCGGCGCGGGAGGTGCTCGACGCGGCGGGGCCGGAGCTGGACGTCGACTACCTGGTCCTCGTCGATCCGGCCACCTTCGCTGAGGTGGACGAGACGTACGACGGCATGGCCGTGCTCGCGGTGGCCGCCAGGGTCGGGGCCACGCGACTGATCGACAACGTCAGCGTGACGTTGAGCCGCGCCTGAGCGGGCACCCCGGGGCGAGCGCACGCCGGGCGACGGGTTATCGTCATGTTGACGAAATTGCCTCGCTGAGGAGACCCCCATGAGTGCACCGGCGATTCCCCTGCGGCTGACCGCCCCGGCGCCCGGCTGGACCGTCGAGGCCGACGTGGTCGTCGTGGGCTCCGGCATCGCGGGCCTGACCGCGGCCCTGCGCTTCACCGAGCTGGAGCCGGAGGCCAACGTGCTGGTCGTCACGAAGGACGTGTTGTCGGCCGGCTCGACTCGGTGGGCCCAGGGCGGCATCGCGGCCGTGCTCGACCCGCACGACACCCCCGATGAGCACCTGAGCGACACGTTGCTCGCCGGGGTGGGGCTGTGCGATGTGGAGGCCGTGCGCACGCTGGTGAGCGAGGGGCCGGACGCGCTGCGGCGGCTCATCGTCAGGGGCGCGCGCTTCGACCGCGCCCCTGACGGCGAACTCCAGCTCACCAGGGAAGGCGGCCACCGCAGGCGCCGGATCGTGCACGCGGGCGGCGACGCCACCGGCGCGGAGGTGCAGAGGGCGCTCGTCGAGGCGGTCCGCGCCGGGTCGATTGAGGTGATCGAGCACGCCCTGGTGCTCGACCTGCTCAAGGACGCCGAAGGCCGGGCCAGGGGCGTGACGCTGCACGTCATGGGCGAGGGCGCCCGCGACGGGGTGGGCGCGGTGCGCGCCAGGGCCGTGGTGCTGGCCACCGGCGGCATGGGCCAGGTCTACGCCGCCACGACCAACCCCTCCGTCTCCACCGGCGACGGGGTGGCGCTGGCGCTGCGGGCCGGGGCGGTGGTGCGCGACCTCGAGTTCGTGCAGTTCCACCCGACCGTCCTGTGGCTCGGCCCCGGATCGACCGGGCAGCAGCCGCTGATCTCCGAGGCGGTCAGGGGCGAGGGCGCCTTCCTCGTCGACCACGACGGGGAACGGTTCATGCGGGACGAGCACGAGCTGGCCGACCTGGCTCCGCGCGACGTCGTGGCCAAGGCCATCATGCGCAGGATGCGGGAGACCGGGCGCGATCACGTGTACCTCGACGGGCGGCACTTCGGCCGCGACACCTGGAAGACCCGCTTCCCCACGATCTACGCCGTCTGCCACGAGCACGGCATCGACCCGGCCGCCGAACCGATTCCCGTCGCTCCCGCCGCCCACTACGCCAGCGGCGGCGTCCGTACGGACCTGCGCGGGCGCACCTCCATCGAGGGTCTGTACGCGTGCGGCGAGGTGGCCTGCACCGGTGTGCACGGCGCGAACCGGCTGGCCTCCAACTCGCTGCTCGAAGGTCTCGTCTTCGCCGAGCGCATCGCCGAGGACATCCACCGGGTACGCCCCGAACCGGGCGACCCGGTGCCGGGGCAGGCGGCGTCCGGCCTGGTCGACCCGCGGGCCAGGCCCAGGATCCAGGGCCACATGAGCATGGGGGCGAGCGTCCTGCGCAGCCGCGAGTCGCTGCTGGGCACGGCGAAGGCGCTGCGGGACGCCCGCTGGACGCCCGTCGCGGTGCCCGCGTGCACCGAGTCCTGGGAGGCCACCAACCTGCTGACCGTCGCCACGGTGCTCACCGGCGCGGCGACGGCCAGGCTCGAAACCCGTGGCTCGCACTGGCGCGAGGACCACGACAGCCGCGACGACGACGAATGGCTGGGTCACCTGGACGTGACCCTGACGGAGGAGGGGCCGCGCATGACGTACACACCACATGGGGACGCCGGTGCACGGCGGCTCGCCGGCCGGGAGGCCGCGGCGGGCGAGCTGGCCGCGGCCGGGCTCGACCCGGCGGAGGTGGACGCGCTGATCGACCGCGCGCTGGAGGAGGACTTGGGCGTGGAGGGCGACGTGACGAGCCTGGCCACCATCCCGGCCGATCGGCGCGCGGTCGCCGACGTGGTGGCCCGCAAGGACGGCATCGTCGCGGGGCTGGCCGTGGCCGAGGCGGTGTTCGTCCGGCTGGGGGCGGTCCGGGCGGAGCGCGCGGTCAAGGACGGCGAACAGGTGCGGGCGGGCGACGTGCTGATGACCGTCGAGGGGCCGGTCAGGGCGCTGCTGACGGCCGAGCGTACCGCGCTCAACCTGCTCACCCATCTGTCCGGGGTGGCGACGCTGACCGGCAGGTGGGTCGAGGCGGTCAGCGGCACCCCGGCGCGCGTGCGCGACAGCCGCAAGACGCTGCCGGGGCTGCGGGCGCTGGAGAAGTACGCCGTGCGCTGCGGCGGCGGCGTGAACCACCGGATGTCGTTGTCGGACGCGGCCCTGATCAAGGACAACCACGTGGTGGCGGCGGGAGGCGTGGCCGAGGCGTTCAGGGCCGTGCGGGAGCGCTTCCCCGACCTGCCGATCGAGGTCGAGGTCGACCGGCTTGACCAGTTGGAGGCCGTGCTCGACGAGGGGGCCGAGGAGATCCTGCTGGACAACTTCACGATCGAGGACACCGTACGTGCCGTACAAATCGTGAAGAAGCGAGTCGGAAACAGGGTTGCCCTTGAAGCGAGCGGGGGATTGACCTTGGAATCGGCTCGTGATGTGGCCGACACTGGCGTGGACTACCTTGCGGTGGGAGCGCTTACGCACTCGGCGCCGGCCCTGGACATCGCACTGGATCTGCGGGGGTAATTGATGCTGCTCACGATCGACGTCGGCAACACGCACACGGTGCTGGGGCTGTTCGAGGGCGAGGACGTCATCGAGCACTGGCGGCTGGCCACCGACGCCCGCCGCACCGCCGACGAGATCGCGGTCGTGCTGCAGGGCCTGCTGACGCAGTCGCCGCTGCTCAAGGGGGCCGACATCGACGGCATCGCCATCTGCTCCACCGTGCCGAGCGTGCTCAACGAGATGCGCGAGATGTGCCGCCGCTACTACGGCGACGTGACCGCGGTGATCGTGGAGCCGGGCATCCGCACCGGCGTCCCCGTACGCATGGACAACCCCAAGGAGGTCGGCAGCGACCGCATCGTCAACGCGCTCGCGGCCATCGACCAGTACGGCGGCCCGTGCGTCATCGTCGACTTCGGCACCGCCACCTCCTTCGACGCGGTGTCGGCCAAGGGCGAATACGTCGGCGCGGTCACCGCGCCCGGCATCGAGATCTCGGTCGACGCCCTGGCCGCCGCCGGAGCACAACTGCACAAGGTCGAGCTCGTACGCCCCCGCTCGGTGATCGCGAAGAACACGGTGGAGGCCCTGCAGGCGGGCATCATCTACGGCTTCGCCGGCCAGGTCGACGGCATCGTCGAGCGCATCGCCGCCGAACTGGCCGACGACCCCGACGAGGTGACGGTCGTGGCCACCGGCGGGCACGCGGGGCTGGTCGTGGGCGAGTCGCGCTCGATCGACGTGCACGAGCCGTGGCTGACCCTCATCGGGCTGCGGCTGATCTACCACCGTAACGCGGCGTGAAACCCGCGCGAGTCCCTGCGGTTCGCCGGATCCCCTACCCTTTGTTGTTGTGAGCGACGAACTTCCCGAGCAGATGCGCATCCGGAGGGAGAAGCTCGACCGCCTTCGCAGCGAGGGCGTCGACCCTTACCCGGTGAATTTCCCACGCACGGCCATCAACGCCGAGGTCAGGGAGAAATACCAGGGCCTGGAGCCCGACACCGCCACCGGTGACACGGTCTCGGTCGCGGGGCGCGTCATGCTCAACCGCGTGGGCGGCAAGCTCTGCTTCGCCACCCTCCGCGACGGCGGCGCCGACCTGCAGGTCATGATCTCGCTCGACAAGGTCGGCGAGGAGTCGCTGGCCCGCTGGAAGCGCGACGTCGACCTGGGCGACCACGTGGGCGTGACCGGTGAGGTCATCACCTCGCGCAGGGGCGAGCTGTCCGTGCTCGCCGACAGCTGGCAGATCACCAGCAAGTGCCTGCGGCCCCTGCCGGAGAAGCACGTCGGCCTCACCGACCCGGAGGCGCGGGTCCGCCAGCGCTACGTCGACCTGATCGTCAACGACGAGTCCAGGAAGATGGCCAGGGTCCGCAGCGCCACCGTGCGCGCGGTGCGCGACTTCTGGCACGAGGAGGGCTACCTCGAGGTCGAGACGCCGATGTTGCAGCCGATCCACGGCGGCGCCACGGCCCGGCCGTTCAAGACGCACATCAACGCCTACGACATGGAGCTCTATCTCCGCATCGCGATCGAGCTCTATCTCAAGCGGCTCGTGGTCGGCGGCATCGAGAAGGTCTTCGAGATCAACCGCAACTTCCGCAACGAAGGCGCCGACTCGACGCACAACCCCGAGTTCACCATGATCGAGGCCTACGGCACCTACCTCGACTACCACGACATGGCCGACCTCACCCAGCGCATGTACCAGAAGGCCGTGGTGGCCGCCCTGGACACCACGGTGGTCGTGCACGACGGCGTCGAGGTCGACCTGGGCATCCCCGAGTGGCCGCGCATCACCCTCTACGGCGCGGTGTCCGAGGCCGTCGGCGAGGAGATCACGACCTCGACGTCGCTGGAGGAACTGCGCAAGATCGCCGACCGGCGCGAGATCCCGTGGGACCCCAAGTGGGGTCCTGGCAAACTCGTGCAGGAGCTGTTCGAGGCGCTCGTGGAGCACACGCTCATCCAGCCCACGTTCGTCATGGACTATCCGCTGGAGACCTCGCCGCTGGCCCGCCAGCACCGCGACGACCCGCTCGTCACCGAGAAGTGGGACCTCATCGGGTTCGGCACCGAGCTCGGCACCGCCTACTCCGAGCTCAACGACCCCATCGAGCAACGCCGCCGCCTGGTCGAGCAGTCCCTGCTGGCCGCGGGCGGCGACCCGGAGGCCATGCAGCTCGACGAGGACTTCCTGCAGGCGCTCGAATACGCGATGCCGCCGACGGGCGGCATGGGCGCCGGCATCGACCGCATGATCATGGCCTTCACCGGCAGGAACATCCGCGAGACCATCCTGTTCCCCCTGGTGAAGCCGACCCACTGACCTATCGCGGAATCGAGCGCCCGGAGCCTGCGCTTCCGGGCGCTCACGTTTGTACCGTGCGGCACGTCGCGGGGCCGCAGCCCCGCATCCGTACGAGCTTGTCAGCTCCGGGTCAAGAGCCCGGACGGGCGTACGGCGCGTTTCATGCGATTTTCCGCCGCTCTGCGTCCACGATGGCGGCGACCCCAGGCGGGTCCTTAAATAACGGGCCGCCGCGTGCTCCAGCCCATGGTGAGGAGCGGCTGTGCGGCGTATGGATCACGCAGAAAACCGCCGGCGGATGGATCAAAAACCGGGCCGGCCGGCGCCGGATCCGGCGTGGCGGAACCGGCGGGCGCCTTGTGCGTGGCGCGGCGGCAAGCGGCGGCCCGCGCGACCCGGCCACCTATGGCGAATCATGTCAACAGCGCTGGTCAAGGGCGGCGATTGTCGTGCTTGACGACCTTTCCATGATGCGTTTACCTTCTGCGAGGAGCGGCTGTGGCCTGGCTAAGAGGGGTCCAGGCCTGCTGTTGGGGGGGAGGGCTCCCGATGGAAGTGCTCACTGAAGACGTTGAGCTGAGCCATGCGGATCTGGCATTACTGGCGGAACTCGCCAGAGGAGTCACGGTCGACCGAGTAGGGAGACGACTGGACATCAGCGGCCGCACCGTACGCCGGAGGCTGCGCGGCATCTGCGACCGCATCGGCGTCGCCACCGCGATCGAGGCCGTGGCGTGGGCGGCACGCCGGCAGCTCATCTAGCGGGTGCCCGTCGCCGCTCAGTCGGCGATGCGCACCGCACCCGCGAACGGCCGCCGTGCGATCGACGCGATCCGCACCACGTCGCCCGTCCGAGGGGCGTGCACCATCATGCCGCCGCCCAGATAGATGCCCACGTGATGCAGGTCGCCGTAGAAGAACACCAGATCACCAGGGCGCATCTCGTCGCGTGAGATGTGCCGGCCCGCCGTCCACTGGTCGCCGGTGTAGTGCGGCAGGGAGATGCCCACCCGCTGGTAGGCCGCCATCACCAGGCCGGAGCAGTCGTAGGAGCCGGGACCCTCGGCGCCCCAGACGTACGGCTTGAGCTGCTGCGTGAGCGCCCACCGTGCCGCCTGCGCGGCCTTGCCGCTGCCCGCGATCGGCAGGTTGACGCGGGTGGCGCGCGTGCCGGGACGGCCGGCCTCGCCCAGCGCCCGCCTGAACAGGTTGCTCTCGACCTTGGCTACCAGCTTGCTGATCTTGTCACGCTTGCCGTCGAGATCCTTGACGATCTTCTCGACCTCGGCGATGCGCGACTTGGCGCCCGCCCTGGCGCGCTCGGCCGCCTTCATGGCCTTGGTGAGCTGGTTGAGCTCCTCGCCCTGCCGCTGCTCGATGGCGAACGTGGTCGCGGCGCCGTCGAGGAAGCTGTCGGGGTTCTCGGAGGAGGTGAACGCCAGCGCCCGGCTCAGCCCGCCCGTCATGTAGGCGTTCTGGGCCAGCAGGGCGGCCTTGGCGCGCTTGGCCGTCAGGTCCGCCTCGCTGGCCGCCAGCGTCTTACGTGCGGCCTCGGCGGCCTTCTTGGCCGTCTTCAGCTTCTCCCGCTGGCCGTTGTACCGCTCGGTCAGCGTCTCGATCTCGGTGTGCATCTTCTCGACCCGTGAGGCGAGGTCCTTGAGCGAGGGCTTGGGGTCGGCGAGGGCGGGGCCGGTGGGAACCGAAAGCAGCAGCGCGGCGATTGTGAGACTTGCCACACCGAGGCGGTGGCGCAACCGGGGGCGTTGCGGAGAACCGGCATGCCTGCCCGGCGACTTCCTCCCACGGTCGAGCGTGCGCTTCACCAACCATGCTCCTCTCGTAGACGCCTACCGGGTTAGCTGACGGGTTCGGGCCGGAGCAGCCCTACCGAAAAACTCGGATTCACCCCGTGATGGCGGTCGCCACCGGCGGTTCCCCGGCTTCCCTGAAGGGGAATTGAGCGTGCCTCCCCGCGCGCGACACGCGGGGATCATCGTCGCTGGACACTAATGCACTCCGGGTTCCTGCTCAACCAGAACTGCCAACTCTGTAGAGGTTTCGCAACCGAAGTGTCACAAGGGGATCTCGGTGGCAGTCGTGCCGGTGGGGCCGTATGTGGTGCTTCCTCCCGAACGAAGGCCGGGAGCGACGTCGTACTCACTCGGCCACGAGTTGTAACAGGATGGGCGGAGACATGCGAGTTAGGTCCGAGCCGTAATGACATCTGTACTCTGGAGAGCCATGGAGCAGGTGGCGGAACTGAGTGTGCCGGAGACCGCGGTGGTGGTCCGGCGTGCTCGCACGCCG
This sequence comes from Nonomuraea mesophila, assembly GCF_004352805.1. Taxonomy (NCBI): domain Bacteria; kingdom Bacillati; phylum Actinomycetota; class Actinomycetes; order Streptosporangiales; family Streptosporangiaceae; genus Nonomuraea; species Nonomuraea mesophila. Next base: position 11,248 of record NZ_SMLD01000086.1, on the reverse strand, counting down.
GACGTGCGGGGGGTCAGGCGCCTGGTCGACACCTACGCGGGCGCGGGCCCGCGGCTCCTGAAGAAGGCCACGGTGACGCTGTACGAAGACGTACAGGAGTTCTGGGTGGCCGAGCGTGGCGGTCAGGTCGTCGGCTGCGGGGCGCTCCACGTGCTCTGGGAGGACCTCGCGGAGGTCCGTACGGTGGCCGTCGATCCCGAATGCCGAGGCATGGGGGTGGGCGATCGGATCGTCTCGGCGCTAATCCAGCAGGCCAAAGACCTGGGACTGCAGCGTGTATTCTGTCTTACTTTTGAGGTCGACTTCTTCGCGAGGCACGGTTTCCGCCGCATCCAGGGCACACCCGTCTCCCCCGAGGTCTACGCCGAGCTGCTGGCCTCGTATGACGAGGGTGTAGCGGAGTTCCTCGACCTGGAACACGTCAAGCCGAACACCCTGGGCAACACCCGCATGCTGCTCCACCTGACGTCGGGTGACGCGGACCTTGACCACACGGAAAGGTGATTGTTGATACCTATGTCGATACGTTGGGCAGCACAGGCATGTGTCCTGACATGTGCCACGCGCGCACTCGAAGCGAGGTGACACGGTGAGCACCGGACAGCCGCCGTACCCACAGGACGAATCCGGCGAGAACTCTGCGCCTCCCCACTACGGCCAGCAGAACCCGGGCCGCCACCCCAGCGAGCCCGACCCCGACGTCACCGTGGTCGGCTACCGCGCGGACGACGCCTTCGGGCAGCAGCCCCCTTACGGCCAGCAGCAGGGCTACGGCCAGCAACCCCAATATGGTCAGCAGCAGGGCTACGGCCAGCAACCCCAATACGGTCAGCAGCCGCAGTCCCAGCCCGACTACGGCCAGCAGCAGTACGGCCAGCAGGGCTACGGCCAGCAGCCCCAGTACGGTCAGCAGCCACAGTCCCAGCCCGACTACGGCCAGCAGCAGTACGGCCAGCAGGGCTACGGCCAGCAGCAGCCGGGCCAGCAGGGTTACGACCAGCAGGGCTACGGCCAGCAGCCCCAGTACGGCCAGCAGCCCCAGTACGGCCAGCAGCCCCAGTCGGGCCAGCAGGGCTACGACCAGAACCAGTACGGCCAGCAGTACGGCCAGCAGCCGCAGTCGGGCCAGCAGGGTTACGAGCAGCAGGGCTACGGTCAGCAGTCTCATTCGGGCCAGCAGGGCTATGACCAGCAGGGCTACGGTCAGCAGCCGCAGTCCGGCCAGCAGGGCTATGACCAGCAGGGCTACGGTCAGCAGCCGCAGTCCGGCCAGCAGGGTTACGACCAGCAGGGCTACGGCCAGCAGCCCCAGTACGGCCAGCAGCCGCAGTCGCAGCCCGGCTACGGCCAGCAGCAGTACGGCCAGCAGGGTTACGGTCAGCAGCAGCCGGGCCAGCAAGGTTATGACCAGCAGGGCTACGGCCAGCAGCCCCAGCCCGGCTACGGCCAGCAGCAGTACGGCCAGCAGGGTTACGGTCAGCAGGGCTTCGACCAGAACCAGTACGGCCAGGGCTACGGGCAGCCGCAGCAGGCCGGTTACGGCCAGCCCCCCTACGGCCAGCCGGGCTACGGCCCGGTCGGCGTGCAGCCGCCGGGAGCCCCCGCCCCGCTGGCGGAATGGTGGCAGCGGCTGGTGGCGCGGATCATCGACGGTGTCCTGTTCGGCATCGTGATGGTCGTGCTGTCTCTCCTGCTCACGACGCTCTTCCTGGTCAGCTACGACTCGACCAGCGGCTCCACCTCGGGGCTGTTCAGCTCCTTCACGCTCGGCATCGTGCTCGCGATCGTCCTGACCGGCGTCTACGTCGGCTACGACTTCCTCATGCACAAGATGAAGGGCCAGACGATCGGCAAGATGATCATGGGGATCAAGGTCGTCCCGGTGGGGCAGATGATGCCTCCTGGCGGCCTGCCGGGCGACGCCGCCATCAAGCGGGCCGGCGTGACCTGGGGCGCCTACATCCTCTACTTCCTGCCGTTCGGCACCATGCTGGCGGGCATCGTCTGCGGCCTGAACGGCGCCTCGATGCTCTGGGACAAGCCGCTGCAGCAGACGTTCGCGGACAAGCTCGCGAACACCGTGGTGGTCAAGATCAAGTAATCGCGCGAACCGCGAAACAGGGGCCGGCTTCCCGTCGGCCTCTGTTTTGTATGTGAGGGTAGGTGCGGAATGCAGGGCTCCTGAGGCGTCGAAGACGCGAGGTGAGGGTTATGGCCGGAACGTCGCCGTGGGCGGACGCGGTGCCCGCGGAATGGTGGGAACGGCTGGCCGCCCGGCTCATTGAAGCACTCCTCTTCGGCATCGTTTATTACATTCTGTTCATTGCGCTATGGGCGGTCTTCCGGACTGTCGGCATGATGGACGCGTTCGGCGGCCGGCTGCCCGGAGTGTTCGCGTGGGCGGTCGCGGGGCTGGGTTATACGGGTTACGACTGGTGGGCGCATTGGCGGCACGGGCGTACGTTCGGCCAGGCGATCATGCGCATCCGCCTGGCGCCACCGGGTGTGGGGGCCCGTGCTCTGCTGAAACGTTCGCTGGTCTATCCCGGTCCGGTCATGCTCATGGGCATTCCGGTGGTCAATCTGGTGGCGGGAATGCTGCTGTTCGGTGTCGGTATGCTCATCCTGATCGACAAGCCGCTGGAACGCGGCCCGCATGACAGGCTCGCGGGAACGCGCGTGGTTAAGGATCTTCGCTGAGGCATCCGTACCTGCACGGATGTCTTTTCGCAAAATTTTGGCATGATCCGGTAAGGAGCCTGGAGAGACTGGCATTAGGCTATGGGGCGTCCGGGTTGCCGGATGTAGGTCTCCCTGCGACACGCAGGGCATGTGTGTGCCGCTATGGTCGGGTGCGGGCGGTTGTCGCCTTGCGCACCATGAGGGGCCGCAGCGCTCCTCCAAGGGGCGCTCCGCGCGCTTTTTGCGCCCCGAAACCCCGTCAGCCGTGGAGGCGAGGACGAATGGAAGCCCTTACAGACGTATTGTCAGCGCTCATCCCCCCGGTGGTGGTGGGCGGCGCCTTCATCTTTGGCGTCGTGAAGTTGGTCCGGGCGGAGGCCGTCGGCGGCAGGCGAAACCGTGAGGATCAGCCCGAGGGCGAGAACTGATCGGCCAGTCAGCCGAATCCCCGTAGCGCTGAATTGTCTCCACGCCTTTCCGGGTATATGTTTGGGCTGGCGAATGAAACAATGCTCCGCGAAAGGATTGCGTAGATGGCCAAGCAGATCCAGGAGATTCTCATCGATGACCTCGATGGGGGCGAGGCCAATGAGACGGTCAGCTTCGCTATTGACGGCTCCTCCTATGAGATTGACCTCAGCGACCTTAACGCGAAGAAGCTGAGGGACGCGCTCACGCCTTTCGTGCAGCACGCGCGCAGGGCCGGTGCCGTCACCACGCGTCGGCGTGGCCGCGGCGGCAACCGCGCGATGAGCCGCGAGAAGAGCTCGGAGATCCGGCAGTGGGCCAAGGCCCACGGCCTGCCCGTCAGCGAGCGAGGCCGCATCGCCTCCACCGTCGTCGAGAAGTACGAGCAGGCTCACTAGGCAGAGCCCGCCGCTCGACCGTGCGCTTATGCCGCTCGCCTAGGACCCCGGCGACCGCCATAAACGCATGATCGTGTCCGGGCCGTTCTGAATGGCGGAGCGGCCCGGATGATGATCGACTCGCCTGTCCAATATGCGGGCGTTTCAGCCGCGGAACCGGCGCCCTCTCGGCGCCGTTTCCGTGGCCGGGCGCCCGCATATGTGGCGGCGCCGCGCCGGGCGTGTCCGAATGCGCCGCGCGGCCATACCCCATTCAACGTACGCTTCTCGCCGCGAGGCGCCCGGATTGCCCGCGGGCAGCGTCATTCGCCTACTGTCCCGGCCGGGCGTCGCGCTCATGGAACGCGCCATGACGGAAATCCGGGCGCCTAAAGACCGCCGGCGATCTTCACGCGCTGTAGCCTTAACCGCGATCTCGACTCGCGCCCGTGCCGGAAACCCCGTACGGCACGCGGGTTCGGGCATCGGTGCAAAACGGCGCCGTACACGTTGCGTGGCCGCCGCGCCATAAGCGGCGCCCGGGAGATGTCGCGGCGCCGGGCATAACCCGCGGGCGCGGGCGCGCCCGCACAATCCGGCTTTCGCGAGCATGTGCGCACAATGCAGGGCCGTCACGAAGTGCGCCGGGCACCGGAATGCCATCGCCCGGCGACGGCGGGGATGAGCGCGAATGGCATGCCCGGCCGCGACGCAGTGTCTCATGATGCGAGATGGGTCGGTAACCGAGCTGACCGGATGGCGTATTACTCTGTGTGCGCTGTCGGCGCGTGTCTCGTTGTGCTCAGGGCGTAGCACGCGAGGTTGGCCATCCATTGCGTCGGGACATAGGATGATTGCGTAACAGATACGTACGCGGCATCTGGGATGCGCGGGTGAAGTGAAGTGGCGCCCCAGCCGGCTTCACCCCCGACGTTCGATGGCCGATCGTGGTGATCCGGATACGGTGCGGCAGCACTTTTCAGCCGCTTCCGCGAAGCGTCCTAAACATCGTTCGCTTGCGGCGTATCGGGAACACGTCACCCCCGAACGGTAGTTGGATAGAGGGTGAACGCCCTGTTCCCGGGGAACGTGTCTGCTATAGAGCGTGTCAGCGGCAGTGGGCACGGTTCGCCGAGCCAGGGCTAGCATGCGGGATGACGGGACCGGATTTACCGGCCTGACTGACCGCTCTGTGAGGAGCGACGAGATGTTCGAGAGGTTCACCGACCGAGCGAGGCGTGTTGTCGTCTTGGCCCAAGAAGAGGCCAGGATGCTCAACCACAACTACATCGGCACTGAGCACATTCTTCTTGGTCTGATCCACGAAGGTGAGGGCGTAGCCGCCAAGGCTCTGGAGAGCCTCGGCATCAGCCTTGAGGGTGTGCGCCAGCAGGTCGAGGAGATCATCGGCCAGGGCCAGTCGGCTCCGTCGGGGCACATTCCGTTCACCCCGCGGGCCAAGAAGGTCCTCGAGCTGTCGCTCCGTGAGGCTTTGCAACTGGGTCACAACTACATCGGCACCGAGCACATCCTGCTCGGGCTCATCCGTGAGGGTGAGGGTGTGGCGGCTCAGGTGCTGGTCAAGCTTGGAGCTGATCTCAACCGTGTCAGGCAGCAGGTCATCCAGTTGCTCCACGGCTACCAGGGCAAGGAGCCGGCCGCCGCGGGTGGCCCGCAGGAGTCGGCCCCGTCGACGTCCCTGGTGCTCGACCAGTTCGGCCGCAACCTGACCCAGGCGGCCCGCGAGGGCAAGCTGGATCCGGTCATCGGCCGTGAGAAGGAGATCGAGCGGGTCATGCAGGTCCTCTCCAGGAGGACCAAGAACAACCCCGTTCTCATCGGCGAGCCCGGCGTCGGCAAGACCGCCGTCGTCGAAGGTTTGTCGCAGAAGATCGTCAGGGGCGAGGTGCCCGAGACGCTGAAGGACAAGCAGCTCTACACGCTTGACCTCGGCGCGCTGGTCGCCGGCTCCCGCTACCGCGGTGACTTCGAAGAGCGCCTGAAGAAGGTGCTCAAGGAGATCCGCACCCGCGGCGACATCATCCTGTTCATCGATGAGCTGCACACGCTCGTGGGTGCGGGCGCCGCCGAGGGCGCGATCGACGCCGCCAGCATCCTCAAGCCGATGCTGGCCCGCGGCGAGCTGCAGACGATCGGCGCGACGACGCTCGACGAATACCGCAAATACCTTGAGAAGGACGCAGCGCTGGAGCGCCGGTTCCAGCCGATCCAGGTGGCCGAGCCCTCTCTCAGCCACACGATCGAGATCCTCAAGGGTCTGCGCGACCGCTACGAGGCGCACCACCGCGTGTCCATCACCGACGACGCGCTGGTGGCCGCCGCGCAGCTGGCCGACCGCTACATCAGCGACCGCTACCTTCCCGACAAGGCGATCGACCTCATCGACGAGGCCGGCTCCAGGATGCGCATCCGCAGGATGACCGCGCCGCCGGACCTGCGCGAATACGACGAGAAGATCGCCAACGTCCGCCGTGACAAGGAGTCCGCGATCGACGCGCAGGACTTCGAGAAGGCGGCCGCGCTCCGTGACCAGGAGAAGCAGCTCCAGCTCAAGCGCGAGCGGCGGGAGAAGGAGTGGAAGGCCGGCGACATGGACGTCGTGGCCGAGGTCACCCAGGAGCTCATCGCCGAGGTCCTGGCGACCGCCACCGGCATCCCGGTCTTCAAGCTGACCGAGGAGGAGTCCCAGCGCCTGCTCCGCATGGAGGACGAGCTCCACAAGCGGATCATCGGCCAGGACGACGCCATCAAGGGCCTGTCGCGCTCCATCCGGCGCACCCGCGCCGGGCTGAAGGACCCGCGGCGTCCCGGCGGCTCGTTCATCTTCGCCGGCCCGTCCGGTGTCGGTAAGACCGAGCTGTCCAAGGCTCTGGCGGAGTTCCTCTTCGGCGACGAAGACGCGCTGATCAGCCTGGACATGTCGGAGTTCATGGAGAAGCACACCGTCTCCAGGCTCTTCGGCTCGCCTCCCGGCTACGTCGGCTACGAAGAGGGCGGTCAGCTCACCGAGAAGGTGCGGCGCAAGCCGTTCTCCGTGGTCCTGTTCGACGAGATCGAGAAGGCCCACCCCGACATCTTCAACTCGCTGCTGCAGATCCTGGAGGACGGTCGCCTGACCGACGCCCAGGGCCGCGTGGTCGACTTCAAGAACACGGTCATCATCATGACCACCAACCTCGGCACCCGTGACATCTCCAAGGGCATCGGGGTCGGGTTCGCGAAGTCCAACGACGCCGACTCCAACTACGACCGGATGAAGTCCAAGGTGCAGGAAGAGCTCAAGCAGCACTTCCGGCCCGAGTTCCTCAACCGTGTCGACGACATCGTGGTCTTCCACCAGCTGACGCCCAACGAGATCATCAAGATCGTGGATCTGATGCTCAACCAGGTCGACGCCAGGCTGAAGGACCGCGACATGGGGCTCGACGTCTCGCCCGAGGCCAAGCAGCTGCTGGCCGACCGGGGCTACGACCCGGTCATGGGCGCCCGTCCGCTGCGGCGTACGATCCAGCGCGAGCTGGAGGACTCCCTCTCCGAGAAGATCCTTTACGGCGAGCTCCGTCCGGGGCAGGTCGTCAAGGTGACCATCGAAGGCGAGGGTGACGACGCCAGGTTCGTCTTCAAGGGCGAGTCCGCCTCGACGGTGCCCGACTCGGCCGCCGCGATCGCAGCGCCGATCCAGCGCTGACATCCGGTTCTCCGAGAGCCCCCGCGTGGAGCGTCATCCACGCGGGGGCTCTCGCATGTGCGGGCCCCGGCTCACCTCGAATGTGCGTGCCACCGCTCGCCGTTCCGCCGCTGTGATCGTCGTGCTCCGGAGGGCGGCACCGGTGTCACCCCGGGCACTTCCGGGGGCCGATGCTCTGCCCTCCGCCGAGGACGGTGACCTGGGTGGAACTCTCCGGAACCTGGACGGCGGCCGTGCACACGATCTGGTCGACGGCCAGGGCGGACAGTTCGCGAACCGGAGTCGACAGCGTCACCACCAGGTGGCCGCCCGGCTTGACGGCCACCGAGAACGGGCCGGCTTCGGGTGGGACGTCGGTGGTGAACCCCTGCGCCTGTTCCTTTTCGGTGACCCCGGCTGCCAGCAGCGCGAGCGTGTCCGCTTTGAACAGGGGACGACGACGGGGCCCGGTCCGCGTCACCGCGTCGACCCGGCCCTTCCTGACCAGGTAGAGGGTGATCGTCGTGGCGGGTGCGACGCCTCCGCTCGGCGGGTCGCCGGCGGGGATGACGTCGCTGGGTCGCACACCGCAGCCGGCCACGGCGACGACCGACACGAGGCCCGCGGCGAGCACGCGGCGGGCGAGCCGGGCCTTCACTGGGAGCCTCCGCCCGGATCGGGTGCCCGGCGTGGCAGCCGCAGCGTGAAGGCGGCGCCGCCGTCCGGGGCGTTGGTGACGGTGAGGTCTCCCTGGTGCAGGAGGGCGTTCTCCCGTGCGATGGCCAGGCCCAGGCCGCTGCCCTCGGACCTGGCCCTGGCCGCGCTGGCCTTGTAGAAACGGTCGAACACGTGCGGCAGCACCGCTGCGTCCAGCCCCGGTCCGTGGTCGCGGACCTTGACGGCGATCCAGTCCTGGTCGGCGCTGAGCCGTACCGACACCGGTGGCTCGCCGTGCCGCAGGGCGTTGCCGACCAGGTTCGCGAGGATGACGTCCACCCGGCGCGGGTCCAGCCGTGCCGTCACCGCGGGGGCGAGTTCGGTGTGCACCTGTTCCGTCCAGCCTCGGGTACGCAGGGTCGCGCGTACCAGTTCGGCCACGTCGACCTCGTTCAGTGCGAGGGCCGCGACGCCGGAGTCGAACCTGCTGATCTCGATGAGGTCGTTCACCAGGCCGGTGAGGTTGAGCGTCTCCCGGCTGACCAGCCTGGCGGCTCTGCCGGCGGGGTCGGGCAGCCCGTCCGCCTCCTCGTCGAGGACGTCGGCGACCGCGGCGAGCGCGGCGAGGGGGGTGCGCAGCTCGTGGGAGACGTCGGCCACGAACCGGCGGGCGTCGGCCTCCATCTCGCGTAGCTGCATGACGTGCCGTTCCAGCTCCGCCGCGGTGTCGTTGAACGTGCGCGCCACGTCGGCCAGCTCATCGGAACCGCGCACCTCGACCCGGGCCCGCAGCTCGCCCTCGCCCAGCAGGCGTGCCGCCCGGCCCAGCTCGCGCACCGGCCGCAGCACGCCACGGGTGGCCAGCAGGGCGAGGACGACCGCGAACGCCAGGGCCGCCCCGCCGGTGAGCCAGGCGCGGGCGGCGAGTTCGTTGATGCTGCGCTGTTCGGCGAGCAGGCTGCGAACGGTGTAGACCTCGATGCCGGACACCTGTGGTGCCCGGCCCGGTTCGTCGATCACCAACGGCGCGCCGATGACGAGGAAGGGGGCGCCGTGCCACTCCACGCGTTGCCACGCCATGATGCCGCCGGCCACCGTACGCCGCAGCTCCGATGGGATGTCATCGGCGTCCAGGGGCGGCGCGTCCGGTAGCCGGCCCGGCCTCCACTGCATGCCGCGGTAGACGGCGATCGTGTGACCCTCCTGGCCCATCATGTTGCGGACGATCAAGCCGAGCTCGTCGGGGCCCGGCGTCGCCGTGGGCAACGGGAAGAGCGTTTTCAGGCGGCTCCTCATCGCGTCCACCGCGGCGTCCTGGGTCCTCTTCAGGATCGCGTTGCGAGCTTCGACGTACATCCCGCCGGCCACCGCCGCCGCCGTGACCACACACAGCAGCGCGAACGCGGACAACAACCGGGTACGCAGCCCCGGACTCGGCCGTAGTGCCACCGGCGGCTCACACCGGCCCGAAGCGGTAGCCGAAGCCGCGTACCGTCTGCACGTAGACAGGCGCCGCCGAGTCGTCCTCGATCTTCGCGCGCAGCCGCTGCACGCACGCGTCCACCAGCCGCGAGTCGCCGAAATAGCCGTGCTCCCACACCGACTCCAGCAACTGCTGGCGGCTGTGCACCCGGCCCGGCGTGCCGGAGAGTTCGAGGAGGAGGCGCAGCTCCGTCGGGGCGAGGCCGACCGGGACGCCGCGGTGGGTGACGACCAGCCCGGCCCGATCGATGGTCAGGTCACCGTGCCGCTCCAGTTCGGCCTGGTCCCGGCCGATCCGCCGGAGCACCGCGCGAATGCGGGCCTCGAGCACTCGGGGCTGCACCGGCTTGACCACGTAGTCGTCGGCGCCCGCCTCCAGCCCGGCCACCACGTCTATGTCGTCGCCCCGTGCGGTCAGCATGATGATCGGCACGTTCCCGGTGGCCCGCATGCGCCGGCAGACCTCGAACCCGTCCATGCCGGGCAACATCAGGTCGAGCACGACGACGTCGGGAAGGTCCATGCGCAGCCGGTCCAGCCCCTGCTCGCCGGACTCCACCGCGCGTACCCGGTGCCCGTGCCGGGTCAGGGCCAGCTCAAGGCCCTCCCGTACGGCCGGGTCGTCCTCGATCAACAACACCCGCGACACGCCGCCGAGTTTCACCGCACGCTCCGTAGCTCGCCTGCCGGTCAACCTCATCCACTGTCGGCCGGTCGTGTCCTCGCCTCGTCCGCGCCGTGTCATGGTCGTGTCACGGTCGCACCGACGGCGGCCGCCGTCGACAAACGATGACAGGCGGCGGACAACGCACGCATATTCGGCGCCAAGCCTAGTCGCCATGAACGAACCACGCACCATCCCGCCTCGGCCTCGCGACCGGCTGTTCGCCGTGGTCACGCTGGTGCTCGCCGTTCTGCTGCTGCCCGCGGCGTTCGTCCGCCGTCCCGGCCGCGCTCGCGAACTGGCGTGCACCTGGGCGTTACGGATGCGCTTTCCGGCCGAGGACCTCACCGGGCTCACCGACGGTGCCCTCGCGGCGTTCACCGCGGCCCGTACGCAGGCGCTCTGGCGGCACGGCCAGCTGCTCGGCCTCACCTCGGGCTACCGCGACCCCCTCGTCCAGCAGCGGATGTTCGACGAGGAGGTACGCCGCTCCGGCTCCCCGGACTCGGCACGCATGCTCGTGCTGCCGGCGGCGGAGTCCAGCCACGTCAAGGGCGTCGCGCTGGACGTGCGCCCCCACGAGGGCGCGCGCTGGCTGGAGGAGCACGGCGCCCGCTACGACCTCTACCGCATCTACGACAACGAGTGGTGGCACTTCGAGTACCGCCCGGACCGCGGCGGCACACCACCACCCCGCCGGCCCCACCCCGGCCTGCGCTGACGGGCCCATGGGGGTGCGGGACGTCGACGGGTTCGCGCCGGAACGGGTGTTCGGAGAAGGAGCAAGGGACATGACATCGGGACTGCTGGGATGGCGCCTGCGGGCCGCGCGGGAGGCGGCGTTCGTGGGGCGGAAGGAGGAGCTCGCGGTCTTCAACGCGGCGTTGTACGGCGGCCGCAGCGTTCTGTACGTGCACGGCCCCGGCGGCGTCGGCAAGTCGGCCCTGTTGAGGCGGTTCGCCGGTGAAGCCACGGCGGCGGGGCGGCCGGTGTCGGACGGGCTCATGCTGGAGCCCGCGGGCGCCGATGCCGAGCCGGTGCTTCGTGATGCGGACGCGGTGTTGCTGGTCGACGACGTCGAACGCGTGCGGGGCTGGGAGGAGTGGCTGCGCGAGCGGTTCCTGCCGCGGGTGCCCGTGGGGGCGCTGGTGGTGATCGCGGGGCGGTGCCCGCCGGACATCCGGTGGCAGGCGGACCCGGGATGGGCGGGGGCGCTGGAGGTGCTGCCGC
>NZ_SMLD01000085.1:0-40125 GCF_004352805.1 Nonomuraea mesophila | reverse complement strand
GAAGTGGTGCCGGGGTGGGGAGTGGCGGGCACCGAGAGGAGGGCGGCCAGGTGAGCCGCGAACTCGCCGTCGCCGCCCGCCGCCCCGAACGCCCGTACCGCCTCACTCAACCGCCCGGTTCCCAGCAGCGCGCACGCGACGTTGTGGTACGCCCGCGCCGTCTCCTCCGCATACCGGGGGTCGTCCTCGGCCAGGATCCGGTACCTGGCCGCCGCCTCCTGCGCGGGCTTGAGCGCGCCACCGGCCTCGCCTCCGAGCAGCAGGCAGGCTCCCAGGTCGAACAGCGCCTCAGCCCGTCCGGCCGCCTCCTCGTACGGGGGAGCGGCCGCGTGGATCTCCACGGCCTCCGCCGCCGCGGCGACCGCCTCGCCCACTCGACCCGCGGCGGCCAGCCGGCCCGACATCATGGACAGCGCCTCCGCCAGCGCGCTGCGGTCGCCCCGCGCCCGGTGCCGGCGTACGGCCAGCTCGCTCAGCGTCACGTCGAGGGCCCGCAGCCCCGGCCGGGCCGGCCCGGTGCGTACCGGTAAGGCGACCAACACCTCCGGTGCGGCGGGGAACAGCCCGAGTACGGAGTCGACCAGGTCGCCGAGCCGCGTACCCGGGTGGGTCACCGCCTCCTCGACCAGGCTGCCGGCCCTGGCCGTGACGAGCGTCCGCAGCGCGGACCTGACCCGGTCCCCACCCGCGCACACCCGCAGGACGTCCAGCATCCGTACGAGCTGCCCGACCGTGCGGCCCTCCAGGTCGTGTACGGCGAGCACGAGCGAGTCCAGGCCGTCCGTGCCGGACAGGAGCTGCTCGGTCAGAAGGTCGGGGCCGGGCAGGGCGAGCCGTTCGCCGCCGGGCAGGACGCGGCGGAGCCAGGCGGCCACGTCCTGGACGCGGCCGTCGGTCGCGGGCAGGCCGGTCGCGGCGTCGCGCAGCCCCGGTACGGCCGCGAGCAGGCCGGGCAGTTCGGCGGGCGTGGGCGTGGTGAGCGCGACCGCGGCCACGGCCTGGCGCGCCGTCGCCGCGTCCACTCTCTCGTGATCGGCGAGCCGGACCCGTACCCACTGGTCCAGCTCCCGTACGACGAATCGCTCCAGGAGCCCGCCGGGCGCGTGCCCGTCCTCGTCGCGCAGCCGCATCAGGGCGGCCAGGTGCACGTGGAGCGGCAGGCCGTACTCGGGGTCGTCGAGGTGGGGCGGGGCGGGCAGCACGGCCCTGCTCGGGGCGAACGCCTCCATGGCGGCGCGGGCGTGCTCCGTCCGTTCGGGCAGGGTGAGCGGGCTGGTGTTGAGCTGGATCGTCGTGCTGTTCAGCCGCCGCAGCCAGCCGCCGGCCGCCGTGTCGAGACGCCGCCACCAGCCTGGGTCGCCCGGTTCACGGGCCACGAGCAGCAGACGTACGCGGGGGTTGCGGCCGTGCCTGGCCAGCCGCCGTACGAGCTCGCCCACCGGCGGTACGCAAGACTCGACGTGCTCGACGACGAGCAACGTCGGCCGTATGGCGTCCAGCGCGGCACCGCCACCTCCGGCGACCGACCCAGCCAAAAAGGCCGGGGCCGGCACGTCCGGGCCGGTGGCCCGGCTCGGCTCGGCCGGACCGGTGGGCGGCCCCGGCTCGTACGGGCCCGGCTCGTACGGGCCGGGGCCGGCGGCGAGGGCGAGGGCGTACAGCGTGTCCGGTGGCAGGAGACCGGCGTCCCACCCGGACCCCGCCAGTTCCGCGCACAACTCGCCCGCCAACCGGGACTTGCCGGTGCCCGCGCGGCCGGTCAGCACCGCGATGGACAGCGCGGCCGGTTCGGCGGCCCAGGCGCGCAGCCGCGCCAGTTCCTCCTCCCGCCCCAGGAACGGCACCACGGCGTGGCGGGCGGGCAGCAACGCCCAGTCGGGGCCGTTCGGCGGCGGGTCGTACCGGGCGGGCGTGAGCAGGTCCGCCAGCGGTACGGAGGGTTCGCCGCCGGTCACGGTCTCGAGCCGGCCGGGTGGCACGCCGGCCAGCTCACGGAAGCGCGCGTCGCTCAGCAGCGCGGTCACCGGTACGACATCCAGGTGCGGGGCGGTTCCCGAGACGACCAGGCCGATGATCTGGCCGGCCGGCTCGGCGAGCAGGGCGGCGCCCGGCATGCCGCCCCAGAGCGTGCCCGGCACGGCGTGGGTTCCGGGGTTGCCCACGGTAACGGTCAGCGCTTTCGAGGCCGGGTCCGCCGGGGCGTCGACCACGCCGGTCAGCGTCTCGGCGTCACGGAACCCGGCCCGCTGCCCCGCCCGCGGGAACCCTCTGGCCAGGCACCGTACGCCGGGCACGGCGGCCCTGGCCCAGCGCACGTGCTCGATGCCGGGCAGTTCGGCCCATGGGGAGCCGGGCACCCGCAGCAGCACCGCGCCGGCCGCGCCGCGTCCCCGCCACACCTGTTCGGCCGTGACCCACCGGGCCGACCAGGGCGCGCGCACCTGGCACGGCGTGCCGGGCCGGGCCACCCGGCCGGAGGTCAGCACCAGGTCGGCGCCTATCACGTATCCCGATCCGGTCACGCCGACGAGGTCGTCGTGACCGGCGTAGACCTCGACGACCCGTTCGAGCGCGAGGCGGTGTGGTGGCGTGTCCATGGGTCCGCCCATTTAGGTACGTCGCGACGTGTCGTCCCCCGACGAGCGTGCGATCTCACTATCGCACTATGGCTAGAAAATTTCCGCCCTTGTCATGCCTTCACAGACGTGCCCTTCCCCGTCCGCCGGTGCGCGTACCCTCCGGAGCCGGGCCGTTCAAAGGCTTTCCCGCAGTGCCTTCACGAGCGCTTCCGTGCCCGGAGGGTGGGGTGGTTCGCCGTAGACGGCGGCGTACACGTGCCGGGTCGATCCGGGCACCTCGGTCACGTGGACGCCGGGGTGGCGGTGGGCGGTGAGTGCCAGCCCCGGCAGCAGGGTGAGGCCCAGCCCCGCCGCCACGAGCGCCTGCACGGCCACTATGTCGTCGCTGGTGAACGAGATGCGCGGGGTGAAGCCCGCCTTGTCGCAGATGTCCAGCAGGTGGCTGCGGCACCGGTCGCAGCCCGCGATCCAGGGGGATTCGGCGTGGTCGGCGAGCCTGGCGGCCGGTGTGCTGGACACCAGGTAGCTGAGGTCGTCGAAGAGGTGGATCATGTGCAGGCCGTTCCCCTCGGGGGCGGCGTCGTCCCACCGGAACATCACCGCCACGTCCGCCCGGCCCGACCGCAGCAGCCTGAGCGCCTCCGGCGGCTCGGTCTCGGTGAGCTCCAGGCGCAGCCCCGGGTGGGCGGCGGCGAGCAAGCCGGCCGCCTTCGGGATGAACGTGCCCAGCGCGGAGGGGAAGGCGGTCAGCCGCACCCGTCCGGTGCGCAGCCCGACGTGGGCGGCCAGTTCCTCGGACGTGGCGTCGAGGCGGCCGATGATCTCGGCGGCGCGTTCGGCGAGCAGCCGGCCGGCGTCGGTGAGCCGGATGCCGCGCCCGGCGCGCTGGACGAGCTTGGCCCCGGTCTCCGCCTCCAGCTTGGCCAGGTGGTGGCTGACGGAGGGCTGGGAGTAGTGCAGCTCCTTGGCGGCCGCGGTCAGCGAGCCCGTACGGGCGACCGCGAGCAGGACGTGGAGCCGGGTGACGTCGAGCATTCATCAATCGTATCTATAGATGGACCAGAAGACTTCTGTTGGACCTATTGGTCCGGATGGAGCACGGTAGAAGGGAAGGCGAATACCCAGGGAGAAGTCATGCGTACCGTCACCGCCGTCCGTCCGGGGCTGGATCCGCTCGTGTCCGGCATCTCCGCGATCGTGGCGCGCGAGCTAACGTCGCGCGACACCGCGTACGCCGTCGCCGATCTGCTCCGCGGCGGCCTTCCCGGGCTCGACATCCTCACGCCGGAGGAGCGCGCCGGCTCGCCCGACGGGTACGTGTCCCACGTGCTGCACGCCCAGGAGGACTTCTCCGTCGTGGCGGTCGTGTGGCGACCCGGCCAGTTCACGGCGATCCACGACCATGTCTCGTGGTGCACGTTCGGCATCCTCAGCGGCATCGAGTACGAGACCCTCTACCGCGACATGGGCGACCACCTGGTGGAAATCGGCCGCGCGGCCAACCGCCCCGGTGAGGTCAGCGGGTTCGCGCCGCCCGGTGACATCCACATGGTGCGCAACACGAGCGACGAGGTGGGGGTGTCGCTGCACGTGTACGGGGCCGACGTGGGCCGGCTCGGCAGCAGCGTGCGCCGCCTCTACGACCTGCCCGTCAGGTAACGACTCCATCGGCCGCCCGGCGCTCGCAAGCGCCGGGCGGCCTTTTCGTGCGCTCCCGCGCCCGGCCCGGTCACCCTCGCGTCTCAAGATAGGAAAGAAAACTTGCGCAATGAATGTTGCGCAAATTTACTTTCCCATTTAGGGTGAGGGCATGCCCGCCGACAAGAACCACCGCGTCAAGGACATCGACACGCTCAAGGCGCTGGGCCATCCGCTGCGCATCAAGCTCTACCGCGCGCTCTTCATGGCGGGCACGGCGACCGCGTCACAGCTGGCCGACAAGGTCGACGAGGCCGTGTCCCTGGTCAGCTACCATCTGCGCAAGCTGTCCGCGCACGGCGTCATCGAGGAGGCGGAGCCGGGCAGCGGCGACGGCAGGGAGCGGTGGTGGCGGCCGGTCTCCACCACGCTCAGCACCAGGGACGAGGACTGGCGTGACGCCCCCGAGCGCGCCGCCGTCCACACCGCCGTCTCGCGCGTGTACGCCCGCCAGTGGAGCGAGATGTACCAGGAATACCTCGACCTCAAAGAGACCTGGAGCGACGAGTGGCGGGGCGCGTCGTTCAGCTCTGAGTTCCTGTTCACGCTCACGGCCGGGGAACTTCAGGAGTTCGGCCGTGACCTCGACGAGCTGGCCGCGAAGTGGCGCGAGCGCGGCACGACGGCCCGCGAGGCAGGCGAGACGCAGGGCCGCGAGAACGTCGTCCTGCACGTCAATGGTTTCCCGTTCCGCACCTGAGGAGACGTGATGATGGACACCGACCTGTTCCTGTACGTCGAGCGCCTGCGCGCCCACGAGCTGCGCGCGCAGGCGGAGCACGCCCGCCTGGCCGGCAAGCCCGTCCACGCCGTCCGCCGCTGGGAGATCCGCCTGGGCTGGACGCTGGTCGAGATGGGCCTGCGGCTCGTGCACCGCCGTCCCGCGCACAACTGACCGGAGTCCACCGGGGTCAGGGCACGTCGCCGGCGTTGTCGACGATGCCGGCGCCCAGCACCGACATGCCGATGGCTACGCCGCCGTCCACGGACTTGACGCCCATGTAGCTGTAGTCGCCGGAGTCGAGGATGTAGACGGACTTGCCGTGTGCACCCGCGTCGAAGACCACGCCCACGCCCGTGCGGCCGTCCATGTCCGTGGCCTTCTCCTCGACCGAGACGTGCGGGAGCCTGGCCAGCGCCCGGTACATCGCGGCGCGCGTCTCCGGCGGGATCATCGGCCCGAACTTCATGCAGGTAGAACCACTGGTCGGGCCTGATCTCCTGGGCACTGGACCGGCCGGCCATCAGCGCGGCCCGCTCCAGCACCGTCTTCGTCGCCGCCGGCCGTGTCGTTGTCGCGACCGGCGGCCGTGGCCCGTCCGCGGGCTCCAGGCCGAGCCGCCGGATGACGTAGCGCCTGAGCTCAGGGGCGTGGCAGGTGAACAACGCGGCGAATCGCGCGGACTCGTGCCGGGATATGACGCCTGCTTCCGTGACCCCGGCCCCCGCAACGCGGGCGCCCGGCTCTCTTGTCGCATCTCGTACTGCCTCTCGGGTGCTTCATGTCATGACGGTGGTAATTGCCGTGAGCACCATCCGAGGTTCCATCTTTTTCACCACGGCAGAGCGCCTCATTTGCCGACTTTTACGACAGGAAGCTGAGAGCGCTGCACAAGCCGGGTAGGGAGGGGGCGGAAGAGCGGTGACGAGCGCGCACCTGAGCTCGACCGCTGGATTCCCGGACATTGCACGGACGAAGCAGGCACGGCCGCGAACGTGTACCACCCGCCGGCTCCGCCGTGCGGAGGGAGCCGAGCATGGAAGACCCGCGCGACACGCGCACACAGCAGCCGACGAGGAACCAGATTCCGGAGCAGGCCTCCCGGCCGCGCACGGAAGCGGGCCGGGCACCGGCATCACGCCCGGAAGAGGAGGCTCGGCCCAGCGGCTGGCTGGGCTGGGTGATCTTCGCCGGCATCGGCATGATCATCCTGGGCTGCTTCCAGGCGATGATGGGCCTGGTGGGCCTCTTCAACACGGACTTCTACCTGGTCACCGCCGACAACCTGGCGATTCCCGTCAACTACACGGCTTGGGGATGGTTCCACCTGATCATGGGTGTGGTCGTCCTTCTCGCCGGCGCCGCCGTCATGTCAGGTAAGACCTGGGGGCGGGTGGTCGGGATCGTCCTCGCCTCCCTCCAGGCACTCGTCAATTTCGCCTGGTTCCCCGCCTACCCGTTCTGGTCGACGATCGTCATCATCTTCGACGTTCTCGTCATCTACGCGCTGGCGGTTCACGGCCGGGAGATGAAGTCCTTCGGCAGAAGCGACCTGTAGGGGTTTCACGTCGAGCCCGCTCGCGGCGGCGAGCAGGACTGCCGAAGTGGCGCGGGTGTGCCCCGGCGTCACTTCGGCGGCGCCGGTTTGGCCACGCCCGCCGGCGGGGGCGGTGTTCTCGTCGTGCTCTCCTGCACTTCCTGGTGGGCGACGAACGTGTCGACGAGCGAGAGCAGCCCGGCGCGCCAGACGTCCCCGGGCGTGATCAGCACCCGCACCGCTGGCGCCTTGTCGCGCGCCTCCACAGGCTTCTCCATAGCCCTCCAGGACTCGGCGCCACACCACTCTGCGGCCCGCGCGACATCGTCACAGGAGGGGAAGAAGGGCTCGCGCGTCCGGGCGGGAGCCGAGAGTCATGACGTGATCCGCCAGGCGCTCCCGTCCCGGCGCGAGGCCGTGGAACTTGGCCAGCAGCCGCTCGTCGGAGAGCGGGTTGGCAGGAGAGCCGAGCGGGTGGCTCACCCTGGCCCTCCGTACGGCGCCCGAGGTCGTGGTGACGGTCAGGAACGGCTCGTCGATGCCGCCCATCTCCTCGTCCGCCTCCAGGTCGATGAGGTCCATGAGCGCGGCGGCCCGGGGATCGTGGCGGCGTTCTGGGGAGTAGGCGGCCAGGTCGGCGTCGCCGTACAGGATCCTCGCGGCGATGGCGTACGGCAGGCTCAGCTGTGCGGCGGGCAGGGTGGCGACGTCGCGTCCGCCGCACATGCCGGCCACGAGCGGGCTCAGCCGCACGTGGATGCGGGCGATGTCGCCGGGGCACAGGTCCAGGCCGCCGACGGCGTCGATGGCGGAGTGGGTGCTGCGGCAGGACGCGTACGGCTTGATGGAGCAGCGCGAGATCCGCCACTCCGTGCCGAGGCCCCGGGTGAGGGCGCCGGGGTCGGCGTGCGCGCCCGCGTAGGTTCGCAGGAAGCCGCCCCAGACGTCGTCGAAGACGCGGCCGGGGCCGCTCGCGCCGGACGCGGCCAGCAGCGCGGCGGTCAGGCCGCCCTCGGCGGCGCGGCCCGCGTGCAGCCGCTTGCCCGCCGCGCCGTCGTGCACGAAGGCCCACAGCCCGCCGGAGAAGCCGGCCGCGAGTCCCAGCGCGTGGGCGGTTCGCGCGGCGTCGAGTCCCAGCAGCCGCGCGCTCGCCGCCGCCGCGCCGAACGTGCCGCAGGTGCCCGTCGAGTGCCATCCGGCCTCGTTGTGCGCGGCGTAGCCGCCGCAGGCCTCCAGTGTGCGCCGGGCCACGTCGTACCCCAGGACGACCGCCTCCAGCAGGTCGCGGCCGGTCACCGGACGGCCGGTGAGGCTGAGGCAGGCCAGCGCGGCGGGCACCACCACGGCTCCGGAGTGGTCGCAGCCGCCGGTGTCGTCGAGTTCGAGCGCGTGCGCCGCGACGCCGTTGAGCAGGGCCGCGTCGCGAGGGGCCGCGCTCAGCCCGGTGCCCCAGACGGGTGCGTCCCCCGGACCGGCCAGGCCGGGCGCGGGCGTGGTGGCTCCGGCCAGTGCGGCGCCCAGCGTGTCGAGGAGGTGCCGTTCGGCCCGCTCCGCCACGTCGGGCGGCGGCGGGGGCGGCCCGGCGACGAAGCCGGCGAGCGCGCGGAGCGGGTCCACGCGGGTGACCGGGGTCGTCATGGGGCGGCGGTCCCGTTGAGGGTGACCTGCTTGATGGCGTTGTCCTTGAGTCCCCACTTGTCGAGCAGGCTCGCGTAGGTGCCGTCCTGCTGCAGGGCGCGCAGGGCCTTGATGACCGCGTCGCGCAGGCGCGGGTCCTGCTTGCCGAACCCCATGGCCTGGTGCACCTCGGTGAACGGCTCGCCGATGAGGTGGAACTTGCCGGGGTCCTGCTCGAAGATGTACGGGAGCGTCTCGCTGCCCTGGACCGCGGCGTCGACCCGGCCCTGGGTGAGCTGGGTGCGCGCGTCGGCGGAGCCTTCCGTGCCGACGACCTTGATCGCCTTTCCGCCGCAGTTCTCCTCGCTCCACTTCTTGATCTCGCCGGGGAAGGACGTGCGGCGGCTGGCGCCCACGGTCTTGCCGCACAGGCGCTTCGGATCGTCGATCTCGCTGGTGGAGAAGAACTGCGCGCCCGAGCTCAGGTAGCCGACGAGGTCGAGCGTCTTACGGCGTTCCGGCAGGTCGCTCATGCCCGAGAGGATCATGTCGATGCGCCCGGTGGTGACCGCGCTCTGCAGTTGCTCGAAGGAGGTCTCCTGCCACTTCATCGTGACGCCGAGCTGCTTGCCGACGGCGTTGCCGAGGTCGATGTCGAAGCCGGTGAGCTTGTTGGTCGAGGGGTCCTTGAACTCCAGCGGCGGATAGTTGGGCACGTTGCCGATCACCACCGTCTTCGACTCGGCGATCTTCGGCGGGAGCCCGCCGTCCGAGGCGGACGCGAGGTTGTCCGGCGCCTGCGCGGTGCAGGCGGTGGCGGCCAGGGCGAGACAGGCGATGAGCAGGATGGGACGGGACAACGCGACTCCTAGAGAACTGCTGAGAGAAAGGTCTTCGTACGCTCGTGGGCAGGGTTGACCAGGACCTGGTCGGGGGTTCCCGTCTCGATGACGCGGCCTTCGTCCATGAACACGACCTGGTTCGCGACCTCCTTGGCGAAGCCCAGCTCGTGGGTGACGACGACCATGGTCATCCCGGACGCGGCCAGGTCGCGCATGACCGCGAGCACGTCGCCGACCAGCTCGGGGTCCAGCGCCGAGGTGGGCTCGTCGAACAACATCAAGCGCGGCCGCATCGCCAGCGCGCGGGCGATCGCGACCCGCTGCTGCTGCCCGCCCGACAGGGTGGAGGGGTAGGCGCCGGCCTTGTCCGCGAGCCCCACCCGCTCCAGCAGCTCCAGCGCCCGCGTACGGGCGGTGTCGCGCGATTCGCGCAGCACCCTGATCGGGCCCTCGACGACGTTCTCCAGCGCGGTCATGTGCGGGAAAAGGTTGAACCGCTGGAACACCATCCCGATCGGCCGCCGCTGCCGGGCGATCCGGGCGTCGCTGAGCTGGTGCAGCCTGCCGTCGCGCTCCTCGTAGCCGATCAGCTCGCCGTCGACCCAGACGGCGCCGTCGTCGATCGTCTCCAGCTGGTTGACGCAGCGCAGGAACGTGCTCTTGCCCGAGCCGGACGGCCCGATGACGCACAGGACCTCGCCCGCCGCCACCTCCAGCGAGATGCCCTTCAGCACGTGGTTGCTGCCGAAATGTTTGTGTACGTCGACGGCTTTGATCATTTCCTCACCCCTCGGGAGAAGCGGCGCTCGATGACCATCTGGCCCAGGCTGAGGATGGTGACCACGATCAGGTACCAGAACGTCGCCACGAACAGCAGCTCCATGACGCGGTTGTTGGCGTAGTAGATGTTCTGGGCGCTGTGCAGCACCTCCTGGTACTGGATCGCGCTGGCCAGCGACGTGAGCTTCACCATGCTGATGAACTCGTTGCCGATCGGGGGCAGGATCACCCGCATGGCCTGCGGCAACACGATCCTGCGCAACGTCTGGAAGCGCGTCATCCCGATCGCCTGCGCGGCCTCGGTCTGCCCCTGGTCGACCGAGAGGATGCCGCCGCGCACCACCTCGGAGGTGTAGGCGCCCTGGCAGATGCCCAACCCGAGCAGCGCGGCGACGAACGGCGTCATCAGGTCGACCATGCGCGCCTCGACGATGCCGGGGATGACGACGTACGGGAAGACCAGCGCCAGGTTGAACCAGAGGAACAGCTGCAGCAGCTGCGGCGTGCCGCGGAAGATCCACGTGTAGAGGTACGAGACGCCGCGGGTGACGGGGTTGCGCGACATCCGCATCACGGCGAACAACACGCCCAGGGCCACCCCGAGGACCATGGCGAGCACGGCCATGACGAAGGTGTTCACCACGCCGGTCAGGATGGCCTGGGCGGTCAGGTACTGCCCGACCACGCTCCACTCGATCTGCCCGCCGGCGAACGAGGCGACGATCGCCACGAGGACGGCCACCACGACGATCGCCGCCACGTAGCGGCCGTAGTGTTTGCGCGTCACCCGGGGCAGGTGGGCGACATCTGTGGACATGGAGATCTCCTCACGAGCGGGAGGTCAGCGCGGGTGACAGCACCCACAGGACTCTGGTGGTCTCGTCGCCGGGGTTGGTGAAGGTGTGGGGGGTGTCGCCGGGGAACAGGAACGAGTCGCCCTCGCGCATCTCGATCCGCTCGCCCGAGGCGTCGATCGTGAACAGCCCCTTGAGGATGTGCACGAACTCGATGTCGACGGGAAGCGCGTACGGCTCGTGGCCCGACCCGCCGCCCGGCTCGATCTCGCTGAGCAGGACCAGCAGCCTGCGCTCGTCCTTCGGCGTCAGCTGGTACTCGGTCATGCCGCTGCCGCCGAACTCGAGCCTGGCCCGGCTCTCCGCCCTGACCAGCCGCCCGCTGGAGCCGTCGAACAGGTCGGCCACGTCCAGGTCGAGCGCCTTGCACAGGCGCAGCAGGGAGGCGACCGAGATGGACACCTGGCCGCGCTCGAACCTGGACAGGAAACCCTTGGTGAGCCCGGCCCGCTCGGCCGCCTCGGTCAGGCTGAGCCTGCGGCGGCGGCGCAGTTCGCGGGCCCTCGGGCCGAGACTGGGGGAGTCCGGGATCGAGATCATGCGGCGGGTCCCCGGTAGCCGTCCGCCCAGGCGCGCTGGCGGGCCAGCAGGCCGGCGAGGCGGTCGATCTGCTCGGCGACCCGTTCCGGCGCGGTGGCGCCGTAGCCGGAGCGCGCGGCGAGCGCCGCTTCGACCGTGAGGTGCGGCCGTACGTCGGGGGTCAGCCGCCCGTCCACCGCGGACAGCTCCTCGTCCGGGAGTTCGTGCAGGTCCAGGCCCTTGTCCTCGCACGTACGCACGAGCGCGCCGGTGATCTCGTGGGCCTCGCTGAACGGCACGCCGCGCCGCGAGAGCCAGTCGGCGACCTCGGTGGCCAGCGTGAAGCCCTCGCTCGCCTGCCTGCGCAGCGCGTCGACGTTCACCGACAGTGTGCGCACCAGCCCCGCCATGGCGGGCAGCACGATCATGAGGGTGTCCACGGTGTCGAAGACGGCGGCCTTGTCCTCGGACAGGTCCCGGTTGTAGGCCAGCGGCATCGCCTTCAGCGTCGCCATCAGGCCGCCCAGGTTGCCGAGCAGGCGGCCCGCCTTGCCTCTGGTGAGCTCGGCGATGTCGGGGTTCTTCTTCTGCGGCATGATCGAGCTGCCGGTGGCGAAGGAGTCGTGCAGCTCCACCCAGCCGAACTGGCGCGAGGCCCAGGTGGAGATCTCCTCGGCCAGCCGCGACAGGTTCACCCCCAGCATCGAGGTGGCGAACAGGAACTCGGCCACGTGGTCACGGGCGGCGACGGCGTCGATCGAGTTCTCGCACGGCCCGTCATAGCCGAGCTCCGCGGCCGACAGCTCCGGGTGCACGGCGATCGCCGACCCGGCCAGCGCCGCCGAGCCCAGCGGGGAGCGGGCGGTACGCCGGTCCCAGTCCGCGAGCCGGTCGGCGTCGCGGGCGAACGCCTGCGCGTGGGCCAGCAGCTGGTGCCCGAACACGATCGGCTGGGCGGGCTGCAGGTGGGTGAAGCCGGGCGCCGGGGTGCGTACGTGCCTGCGAGCCTGCTCCACCAGGGCGTCCTGCAGCCCGGCCAGGGCCGAGACCAGCTTCCTCGCGTGGTCGCGCAGGTACAGCCGCAGGTCGTTGGCCGTCTGGTCGTTGCGCGAGCGGCCGGCGCGCAGCTTGCCGCCCAGCTCGCCCAGCCGCTCGACCAGGACTCGTTCCAGGAAGGTGTGCACGTCCTCGTCGGAGGGGCTCGGGGCGACCCGGCCGGCGCGTACGTCCTCGTCCAGCGTGTCGATCTCCGCCAGCAGCCGCTCCGCCTCGGCCTCGTCGAGGATCCCGGCCCTGCGCAGCTCGCGTACGTGGGAGCGCGAGCCCGCCAGGTCGTAGGGGGACATGCGGAAGTAGCTGTCGGGCGCTCGGGAGAGAGCGAGGAGGGACGGATCGGCAGGCGAGCGGAAGCGTCCACCCCAGAGTTGTTCGGACAACGCGGTTGCCTTCCGGTAAACGAAGTTTTCCGACATAGTGGTCTGCGTCGCCAGGGGTGTCAATAGCGCCTCTTAATCAGAAATATGCCGTTAACGAGGGAGTTTCATGTTTCAGGGACCCGTCGACGCCTCGCAGGTCCCGCGCTTCGCAGGGCCCGACACGTACGCCCGGCTGCCCCGTCTCGACCAGGTGGAGCGGGCCGACGTCGCCATCGTGGGCGTGCCGTTCGACAGCGGGGTCTCCTACCGTCCCGGCGCCCGTTTCGGCCCGGCGGCCGTACGCCAGGGCAGCAAGCTGATCAGGCCCTACAACCCCGCGCTCGACGTCTCGCCGTTCGCCGACGTGCAGGTCGCCGACGCCGGGGACATCGCCTGCAACCCGTTCGACATCGACCGGGCCATCGACACGATCGAGCAGGCCGCGGGCGAGTTCGACGCCCGGCTGGTCACCGTCGGGGGCGACCACACGATCGCGCTGCCGCTCCTGCGCGCCGCGCACCGCAAGTACGGGCCGCTGGCGCTGCTGCACTTCGACGCGCACCTGGACACCTGGGACACCTACTTCGGCGCCGAGTACACCCATGGCACGCCGTTCCGCCGCGCGGTGGAGGAGGGCATCCTCGACACCGAGGCGCTCAGCCACGTCGGCATCAGAGGACCGCTGTACGGCAAGGGCGACCTGGCCGAGGACCGCAGGCTCGGCTTCGGCATCGTCACCTCGGCCGACGTCATGCGGCGCGGGCCCGACGAGATCGCCGAGGCCCTGCGGCAGCGGATCGGCGACCGGCCGCTCTACGTCTCCGTCGACATCGACACGCTCGACCCCGCCCACGCCCCGGGCACGGGCACCCCGGAGGCGGGCGGCCTGACCAGCCGCGAGTTGCTGGAGATCCTGCGCGGGCTGGCCGGCTGCAACCTGGTCGGCGCCGACGTGGTGGAGGTGGCGCCCGCGTACGACCACGCCGAGATCACCTCGGTCGCCGCCGCGCACGTCGCCTACGACCTGATCAGCCTGATCGCGCTCGGCGGGCGGGCATGAGAACCGGGGGAGACCTGGTCGCCGAGACCCTCGTCGCGCTCGGCGCCACGACCGTGTTCGGCGAACCCGGCCAGCACGCGCTCGCCATGTTCGACGCGCTGCGCCGCTCCCCGCTGCGCTACGTCGGATGCCGCACCGAACTGGGCGTCGCCTTCGCCGCCGACGGCCACGCGCGGGCCACGGGGACGGTGACGCCGTTCATGGTCTCCACCGGTCCCGGCGCGCTGGCGACCCTGCCCGCCCTGATGGAGTCGCGCCTCGCCTGCGCGCCCGTGGTCGGCATCTCCAGCCAGATCCCGTCCGACGGGCTGGGCGGCCGCAGGAAGGGATACCTCCACGAGCTGCCCGACCAGGCCGCCTCCTTCCGCGGCGTGGCCACGTCGGTCCAGGTCGTACGGGCGGCCTCGCAGATCCCCTCCGCCCTGGCCCAGGCATGGGAGGCGGCGCTCAGCGTGCCGCAGGGGCCCGCGTGGGTGGAGATCCCGCAGGACATCCTGCTCGCGCCCGCGGACGTCCCGGCGGTGAGCGGCCCGAGCGTGCACCCGCGCGTGCCACGCCCCCGGCCCGAGCTGGTACGGCAGGCCGTACGGACTCTCGACTCCGCGTCAAACCCTGTCATCCTGGCCGGCGGCGGGGTCAACCTGTCAGGAGCGGGGCCGGAGCTCCTCGCCCTGGCCGAGAGGTTGCGCGCGCCCGTGGCCACCACGTTCGCCGCGAAGGGCGTCTTCCCCCGAGAGCACCCGCTGTCGTTGCAGTCGTGGCTGGAGGACCGCTTCGTCACCGACTTCCTCGAAGAGGCGGACGTGCTGCTGGTCGCGGGCTCGGGGCTGGGGGAGCTGTCCAGCAACTACCACACGATGCGCCCGCGCGGCCGTGTCGTCCACGTCGAGGCGGACCCCGGCAAGCTGGAGGCCAACACGAGCGGTGCGCCGGCCGTGCACGGCGATGCGAAGGCGACGCTGGGCGCGCTCGCCGCGGGCGTGCGGCCCAGGGAGGGCGACGGGCGCGCGGAAGCCGCCGTGGCGGACGTGCTGCGCCGGGTGCGCGACCGGCTCAGCGGCCACGAGCAGGAGTTCGCGCTGCTGGAGGCGGTGCCGTCCGGCGTGCCGTCGTTCTGGGACATGACCATCCTCACCTACTGGGCGTGGTCGGCCTTCCCCGGTCACATGTGGTCGGCGCAGGGAGCGGGCGGCCTCGGGTACGCGCTCCCCGCCGCCCTCGGCGCGGCGGCCACAGGACGGCGCGCGCTCGCGATCTCCGGCGACGGCGGGGCGATGTACGGCCTGGCGGAGCTCGCCACGCTGCGCCAGCACGACCTGGACGTCACGTGGCTCATCGTCGACGACGGGGGCTACGGCATCCTGCGCGAGTACATGACCGGGGCGTTCGGCACGTCCACCGGCACCGAACTGGCCAGGCCGGACTTCGCCGCCCTGGCCGCGTCGTTCGGGGTCGCCGCCCGGGTCGCCACGCCGGACTCCCTGGCCGCGGACCTCGCCGCCGCCCTGTCAGAGCCGGGGCCGAACGTCGTGGTCCTGCACGCGAGACCACGCATGTTCGCCCCGACCTGAGGCGGCCCGAGCACCGGATGCCTCCTAGACGCCGAGCGCCGAGGGGAGGCTCAGCTCGTGGAGGAACAGCGCCTCCGTGGTGGCGACGCGGCGCAGCTCCTCCAGATCGACCCGCTCGTTGGGCGCGTGGATGGCGGCGCCCTCGTCCTCCGCGCCGAACAGCAGGATCTCCGCCGCGGGGAACTGCTTCAGCAGCGTGTTGACCAGCGGGATCGACCCGCCCGCGCCCACGTCGCGCGGCGGGCGGCCGAAGGCGCGCTCCATCGCCCGGTTGAGCGCCGCCCTGGCCTTGCCGCCGGAGTCGGCCTGGAAGCCCGAGCCCACGACGACGTCGCCGAAGGCCACCTGCACGTCCCACGGCGCCACCTGCCGCAGGAACTCCGTCACGGCGTTGACCGTCGTCTTCGGGTCACCGGCCGGAGGGATGCGGATCGTCACCCTGGCCCTCGCGGCCGGCTGCACGGCGTTGATCGCGCCCGACACCGTCGGCACGTCCATGCCGGTCACGGTGATCGAGTAGGACGACCACAGCCGGTCGGCCAGCGAGCCCGCGCCCACCAGCGAGACCCCGTCCAGCACGCCGGCCGTCTGCCTGAACTCCTCCTCCGACGGCCCCTGGCCGAAGAAGTTGCCCCTGGGCAGGCCCGGCACCCGGACCTCGCCGTTGTCGCCGTGGAGCGCGGTCAGCATGCGCATCAGGGCCGCCAGCGCGTCGGGGGCGGCGCCGCCGAACGATCCGCTGTGCACCGCCTCACGCAGCGTGCGGACCTCGACGGTGAAGGCGGCCATGCCGCGCAGCGACGTCGTGACGGAGGCGTCGCCCACGCGCGGGTTGCCGGTGTCGGCCACCACGATGGCGTCGGCGCGCAGCAGTTCGGGGTTCTGCTCGACGAACGCCTCCAGGCGCTCGCCCGCGTATTCCTCCTGGCCCTCGATGATGACCTTGATGCCCACGGGGAACCGGCCCTGGAAGGCGCGCAGGGCGGTGACGTGGGAGATGATGCCCGACTTGTCGTCGGCGCAGCCGCGCCCGTACAGGCGGCCGTCGATCAGGGTCGGCTCGAACGGCGGGGTGCGCCACGCGGCCGGGTCGCCGGCCGGCTGCACGTCGTAGTGCGCGTAGAGCAGCACGGTGGGTGCGCCGGGAGGCGCGGGCGCCTCGCCGTAGACCGCGGGGAAGCTCCCCTCCACCTGCACCTGCTGGACGCGCGGCAGGCCGGCGGAACGCAGCAGTTCCTCCGTCAGCGCGGCGGCGGCGCGCACCGGCTCCTCCGGATGCCCGGGGAAGGCCACGGAAGGGATGGCGGCGAGCCGCTTCAGCTCCTCGACGCCTTGGGGCATCGCGGCGGCGACAGCGCTTTCGATCTGGTCAGGAGTCACGGACGGTTCCCCCGGGGGTCGTTCTCACAGAGATATCTCGAACAGTTCTACAGGGTGACAGGCGCTTTGCCGTCATGAGGAGGATACGAGGTCCCGCGACGCGGAAGCCGGTCCGGACCGTGGCCGCCCGTTTGCGGATTTCGTTGCCGTTACACAGCGGTGTTGCGGATCTCGATTTTCTTGCAGAGTGTCGCGACCGATTCGCTTGGCAGGGAGCAGGTGAACAGGCAAACTGTGGGAAGTCAGACACGAGGGAAGATAA
Source organism: Nonomuraea mesophila (assembly GCF_004352805.1). Classification (NCBI taxonomy): domain Bacteria; kingdom Bacillati; phylum Actinomycetota; class Actinomycetes; order Streptosporangiales; family Streptosporangiaceae; genus Nonomuraea; species Nonomuraea mesophila. The sequence continues at coordinate 23,290 of NZ_SMLD01000085.1, read as the reverse complement.
CCATGACGCAGCCGGAAAACGACGTCCTCAAGGCCGCGCAGGACCACCTGTGGTTGCACTTCACCAGACACAGCTCCTACCAGCAGTCCGAGATCCCGACCATCGTCCGCGGTGAGGGCTCCTACGTCTACGACATCCACGGCAAGCGCTATCTCGACGGTCTGGCGGGGCTCTTCGTCGTCCAGGCCGGGCACGGGCGCCAGGAGCTCGCCGAGGCCGCCGCCAAGCAGGCCCAGGAGCTCGCGTTCTTCCCGCTGTGGTCCTACGCCCACCCCAAGGCGGCGGAGCTGGCCCAGCGCCTGGCCGCGTACACCCCCGGCGAGCTCAACCGCGTCTTCTTCACCACCGGCGGCGGCGAAGCCGTCGAATCGGCGTGGAAGCTGGCCAAACAGTATTTCAAGCTCGTCGGCAAGCCGCTCAAGCACAAGGTCATCAGCCGCCAGATCGCCTACCACGGCACCCCGCAGGGCGCGCTGTCGATCACCGGCATCCCGGCGTTCAAGGAGATGTTCGAGCCGCTCGTGCCCGGCTCCATCAGGGTGCCCAACACCAACCACTACCGCGCGGACGAGATCACCGGCGTCAAGGGCATGACCCCCGAGGAGTACGGCTTCTGGGCCGCCGAGCGCGTGGCCCGCGCCATCGAGATGGAGGGCCCCGACACGGTGGCCGCCGTCTTCGCCGAGCCCGTGCAGAACGCCGGCGGCTGCTTCCCTCCTGCCCCCGGCTACTTCCAGCGCCTGCGCGAGATCTGCGACGAGTACGACGTGCTGCTCGTCTCCGACGAGGTCATCTGCGCGTTCGGCCGGCTCGGCACCATGTTCGGCGGCCAGAAGTTCGACTACGTGCCGGACATCATCACCTGCGCCAAGGGCCTGACCAGCGGCTATTCCCCTATCGGCGCCATGATCGCGCACGAGCGGCTGTTCGAGCCGTTCAAGGACGGCGACACCATGTTCCCGCACGGCTACACCTTCGGCGGCCACCCCGTCTCCGCCGCCGTCGCGCTGGCCAACCTCGACATCTTCGAGCGCGAGGACCTGCTCGGACACGTCACCAGGAACGAGCCGCTGTTCAAGGAGACCCTCGACGGCCTGCGCGACCTCCCGATCGTGGGCGACGTACGCGGCTCCGGTTACTTCTGGGGCATCGAACTCGTCAAGGACAGGACCACCAAGGAGACGTTCGACGCCGAGGAGTCGGAGCGGCTGCTGCGCGGCTTCCTGTCCAAGGCGCTGTACGAGGCCGGCCTCTACTGCCGCGCCGACGACCGCGGCGACCCCGTCATCCAGCTCGCGCCCCCGCTGATCGCCGGTCCCGCGGAGTTCGCCGAGATCGGGTCGATCCTCCGCGACGTGCTCACCGAGGCATGGGCGCGCCTGTAGGGGCCGCTCGCCGTGACACCCCCTCGATCCGGTACGACGTGCCGGCGCCCGAAAGGAAACACCGCATGAAGATCGGCGTTCCCGCCGAGGTCAAGAACCACGAATACCGGGTCGCGGCGACCCCCGCCGGCGTGCACGAACTGGTGCGCAACGGCCACGACGTCACCGTGCAGCGGGGCGCGGGCCTGGGCTCGTCCATCACCGACGAGGAATACCTGGCGGCGGGCGCCAAGATCGTCGACAGCGCCGACGCGGTGTGGGGCGAGGCGAGCCTGGTGCTCAAGGTGAAGGAGCCGATCGCCGAGGAGTACCACCGGCTGCGGGAAGGGCTGGTGCTGTTCACGTACCTGCACCTGGCCGCCTCCCGCCCGTGCACCGACGCCCTGCTCAGGGCGAGGACCACCGGCATCGCGTACGAGACGGTGCAGGTCGGCGGGGCGCTGCCGCTGCTCGCCCCGATGTCGGAGGTCGCGGGCCGCCTCGCGCCGCAGGTGGGCGCGTACAACCTGATGCGCTCCAACGGCGGACGCGGCGTGCTGCCGGGCGGCGTGCCCGGGGTGGCGCCCGCCAAGGTCGTCGTGATCGGCGGCGGCGTGTCGGGGCTGAACGCCGCGCAGATCGCCGTCGGCATGGGCGCGGACGTGACCGTGCTCGACACCAACCTCGACCGGCTGCGCTCCATCGACGCCGTCTACCAGGGCCGGCTCAAGACGCTGGTCTCGACGTCGTACACGATCGAGCGGGAGGTCCCGCAGGCCGACCTCGTCATCGGCGCGGTGCTGATCCCGGGCGCCAAGGCCCCCACCCTGGTCTCCAACGACCTCGTGTCGCGCATGAAGCCGGGCTCCGTGCTCGTCGACATCGCCATCGACCAGGGCGGCTGCTTCGAGGACTCGCGGCCGACCACGCATGCCGACCCGACGTACACGGTGCACGACTCGGTCTTCTACTGCGTGGCCAACATGCCGGGCTCCGTCGCCAACACCTCCACCTACGCCCTCACCAACGCGACCCTCCCGTACGCGGTCAAGCTGGCGAACATGGGCTGGCGGGAGGCCGTCAAGGCCGACGGCGGGCTCGCGGGCGGGCTCAACACGCACGACGGCTCGCTCACGAACCAGCCGGTCGCCGAGGCGCTCGGGCTCGCGTACACCCCGATGACCGAGTTCGTCTAGCCGTCCACGCGGTACGTCGTGCCGCGCACGATCTCCTCGGGGGTGAGCTGCTCCCTGGCGGTCGTCACGGCCCAGCGGTGACCGAAGGGGTCGCGCAGCACGCCGTACCGCTCGCCCCAGAACATCTCGTCCACCGGCATCTCCACCTCGGCTCCCGCGCTGATCGCCCGCTCGGCCACCGCGTCGGGGTCCTCGACCTCCAACAGGACCAGCACGGGGCTGCCGCCCAGCGTCGGCGGGGCAAGTGCGCCGAGGGCGGGTGTCTCCTCGCTGACCAGCAGCCGGCCGGCGCCGAGCTGGAGCTCGACGAAGAGGATCGTCCCGTCGGGCAGCGTGTTGCGGAACACCTCGACCGCGCCCAGGCCCTCCCGGTAGAACCCGATCGCCGCCTCCGTGTCGCGCACGAACAGATGCGGGCACAACCCCTGCGGTCGTAGCGACGTCATGTGATCAGGCCTGCCTCTCTCGCGGCCGTCACCAGGCGGGTCATCAGCTCGGCCTCGTCCCGTGCGGCCCGCTCACCGTGCGGGGTCAGTTGGTAGTAGCGCCTTCTGGCGTCGTGGGGCGCGTCCGGGTCTCCGGCGTCGGACTCCTCCACCAGCCCGTCGGCCACCAGCCGGTTGATGGTCCGGTAGAGCGTGCCGGGCCCCAGCTTGACCGCGCCGCCGCTGATCTCCTCGACGAACCGCATCACCGCGTAGCCATGCCCGCGGCCGCAGGCCAGGGCAAGAAGCACGTGGAACCCGGCGGCGGTGAGCATGATTGACACGATAGCACCATTCTGGTTATATCCGTCATGGATATAATCATGGGAGGTACGATGACGCTCGCCGTCAGCCAGGTCACCCTCTACGTCGACGACCAGCAGCGCGCGGTCGACTTCTGGACCGGCAAGCTGGGGTTCACGGTCACCACCGACATGCCTTACGGCGACGACCGCTGGATCGAGGTCGAGCCGCCCGGCGGTGGCGCCCGGCTTGTCCTCATCAAGGCCGCCCCCGACTGGCCCGCACCGGTCAAGGACATGCCCCACTATGTGCTGTTCCAGGTCGACGACATCGTCAGGACGCACGAGGAACTCGTGGCGCGCGGCGTCGAGTTCGTCCAGGAGCCGCAGCACCAGCCGTGGGGCTGGTCGGCCGTCTTCAAGGACGACGAAGGCCACCAGTTCCACCTCGGCCAGCGCTGATCACCGCCTTCTGGCCCACGCTCGGCCGGCACTGACCACCGCACCCCGGCCCACGCTCGGCCTGCGCTGGGCAACCGGCCACTCGGCCGGTCAGCGCACCCCCAGCCGCCGGCGCAGGTCACGGGCGGTGGCCAGCACGTGCCGGAGCTCTCCCGGGCTCGGCCACGGGGCGCTGCCCGGACGCAGCAGCGTGCCGCGTACCGACGCCAGATGCTCGACCGCGCTCACGTGCACCCCGCTCCGCTCCACCAGCCACCCGATCACCTCGGAATGGTCGTGCAGCGGCCGGGTCACCACGTCCCACGTGCCCAGCACCTCCGTCAGGTCCCGTACGTCCAGCGCCACGCCGCCCCTGCGCCCGGTCGCGGCGGCGGCCAGCTCCGCCCTCGCCGTCAGCTCCGGCTCGGCCGAGCGGCCCCAGGCCGGCGGCGGCGGGTCCGACAGCCACTCGCGCGCCTCGCCGTGCTCTCCCGCCACCGACAGCAGCCCGCCCAGCTCGACCGCCGCCGCGTGGTGCCCGGCCAGCGCCGCCTGCCTGAACCAGTGTTGCCCGCCCGCCAGGTCGCCGAACTCGGCGATGAGCAGCAGCGCGTAGTCGTAGGCCGACTCGGGGTCGCCGCCGGCGGCCGCCCGGCCGAACCAGTGGCTGGCCGCCGCGCTGTCGCCCAGCTCCACGCAGACGAACCCCGCCATCCGCTGGTCCTCCACCCGCCCGGCGCCGGCCGCGCGCTCGAACCAGGCCCGCGCCGTACGCAGGTCGCCCCTGGACAGCGCGAGACCGCCGAGCCGGGAGGCGGCGCCGGCGTGCTCGCACGTGGCGGCCAGCCGGTAGTAGGCCTCGGCGCCCTCGGGGTCGCGGCTGGCGTGCAGGTAGAGACCCATGCAGTGGGCCGACTCGGCGTGGCCGCCCCTCGCCCCGCGCTCCCACCAGTGCACGGTCTCCCCGTCGTCGCCCGCGGAATAGGCGAGGAAACCCAGGTCGTGCGCCGAGGCGACGTCGCCGTCGGCCGCCGCCTGGCGGTGCCATTCGCGGGCCGCCGCCAGCTCACCCGAGTCCTCGCACAGCAGGGCCAGCCTGCGGGCCGCCGCCCGTGACCCGTTGCGCGCCGCCGCCTCGAACCAGCACCTGGCGGCCACGGCGTCGCCGCGCTGTTCGAGCAGCAGCGTCGCCAGGTTGGCCGCGGCCTCGGCGTCGCCGGTGCTCGCGGCCCGCTCGTACCAGGCGACGGCCTCCTCCAGGCTGCCGTGCTTCTCGTGCCAGATGCCCAGGTTGTAGGCGCTGTCGACGTTGCCGTCCGCGGCGGCCCGCTCCCACCAGTGCTTGGCGGCCGCGCGGTCACCGTGCTGGGCGTAGAGCTTGCCGAGCCGGTGCGCGGCCTGCGCGTCGCCCGCACGCGCCGCAGCCAGCAGCTCGTGCTCGTCCCCCACACGTGGCGCCGGTACGGACGGCGCCGTCACCTCTCCTTGCCAGGCCATGGCGACAGAGTGGCACGTGATCACGCGATCGCGAACCGTAATCGCCGACAAGTGCTCCAGGGAGGCGGTCCCGTGCGGCAGTTTCCGCTCCAGCTCCGCGATGTCCGCTGCATGTCCTCATGCTGGCCTGGCCCGGTCCGTCCAGGCGCATGACGATGAAGATCGCACAGAGTAACGCCGCTCGCTCCTGGAGATCGACGCGGGAGCACAACCGAAGGAGAGAAAGACGATGATGCGCAAGAGAACTGTCACGGGCCTCCTCGCTACTGTCGTGACTGCGACCGGGCTGTGCCTGGCCTTTCCCGGAACCGCCATCGCGAAGGCCTGCGACGGAAGGGCGCCGGCCGGGTCCGCATCGCGAGCCGTGTGGTGGTGCGAGGGCTACTACATGACCTGGCAGGAGTGCCGCGACGCGGGGACGGCGTACGTGGGTGCTCAAGGCGCGATCGCATGGGCCTGCGACGAGGTGGGCGACCCGAGGTACCCCTGGGGGCTCAGCATCCTGGACTGAAGCAGCGACGATGATCAGTGCCCGGGTGCGGAGAAGGTGAGGATCCCGGCGTACATGCCCATCCCGCAGACGTAGCGCAGGCTTCCCGGTGGTTGTGGCGGCAGGCGTACGGTGGCCGGCAGGGCGACGTCGCGGCCGTCGATCACGACGGTGTCCGTGCAGCCGTGCTCGGCCACCTTGAAGACGACCTCGACGGGCACGCCCGCCCGGGCCGACACGATGGCAGGGCGGTAGCCGTCGCGGGTGGCCCAGACCGTGACGCTCTGTCCTCCCGGCCCGGTGACCGCCTGCGCGGGGTCGGGGGAGGGCAGCCAGCCTCCGAGGCTGATCCCGGAGGCGGCGGTCCAGAGCCCGGCGGCGATGGCGACGACCCCGGCCAGCCTGGCCAGCCGGGTGCGGGAGACGCGCCGCAGCACGTAGCCGAGCAGCGCGAACGCCGGAGCCGTACCGATGACGAATCCCGCCATGGCCGCCGCCCCCGCCACCGGCGACCCGCTGGAGACCGCGACCAGTTCCACGCCGAGCGTCACGCCGCACGGCACCAGAACGGTGGCCGCGCCCAGCAGCGGCGCCCTGTACCTCGAAGGAGCCTGCGATGGCGGCGGGGCGCAGCCGGCGTGCCCGCGCCGCATGAGCCGGATCGCGAACACGATCACCGTGACGCCGGCCACGACGAGCAGCACGGCCCGCGCCTGCGGTGGCAGGGCGACGGCCGAGCCGAGCAGCCCCAGCAGCGCGCCGGCGACCGTGTGGGAGGCCAGCCGGCCGGCGAGGAACCAGGCCACGAGCGCGCGATCACGCCCGTGGTGGCCGTCGGTCAGCCCCATGAGCAGCCCGCCCTGTGCCGCGGTGCACGAGGCGGTGCCGGCCACGAGCCCGGCGGCGACCCCACCGGCGAGCAGGGCGGCGGCGCTCACGCTCAGCGGGCCGGCGCGGTGTGGCCGTCGCACGTGCCGCGGAACCTGGCGATGAAGCGCATGTTCGTCCCCGCTCTCTACGATGCCCGTACACGCAACGTAACCCGGCGTTCCGCATGCGGCGAGTGACAGTTTCCGCACCTACGGTGACGTCGGGGTGCGGCCCGCGCAAGACCGGGTGAGCGGTGTTCAGGCCGGGGGACACGTCATGATGCCCCGCCCTTGAGAACGGAGAGCTTCTCGAAGTACTCGTCGTCGCTCATCTCTCCGCGGGCGTACCGCTCGGCGAGGATCTGCTCCGCGGACGCGGTCGGCGAACCTGCGGGCCTGGCGGGTCCGGCGTGCCCGGCGTGTCCCGGGGGCCCTGCGGGGTGGGCCTGGCGGGGACCCCACCAGCCCTTGCGCCGGGCGATGATGGCCAGCGCCACGACGCCGACCCAGAACAGGCCCCAGAACAGCGGGAAGATCGGCCAGAACGCGCCCGAGCCGCCCCAGTGCGGCGCCAGCAGTGCGATGGTGTTCATGTCTCCTCCTTGACGGTTGCCTTCAGCATCCGCCAAGAGGCCGTGCGGCGAATCGCACGTCAGGTCCGGTTCGCGCTGCGCCCGGGGGAGTGCTCGGCCCGGGCCCGCGTACGCCCGCCGGCGTAGGCGCGGGGCCGCACCTCGTCCCGCGAGCCGGTCAGAAGACGCAGAACTCGTTGCCCTCGGGGTCGGCCATGATCACCCAGTCGTCGCGGGTGGCCACCACCGTGGCGCCCAGCTCGGTGAGGCGGGCGATCTCCGCGTCGGGGTCGTCGGAGTCGACGTCGAGGTGGACGCGGTTCTTGACCACCTTGTGCTCCGGCACGTGCTGGAACCACAGCCGTGGCGGCCCGCCCTCGACCAGCACCGTCGGGTCGTCCTCCGGGTCGTCGATCCCGTGGGCGCGCAGCCGCGCGAGCTCGGCCTCGTCGTAGGGGGCCACCGCGTAGCCGTCGAGCACCGCCGCCCAGAACCTTGCCAGGGAGGCCGGATGCCGGCAGTCGACCACCACGTCACGCAGTCTGGCCATCGGGTTTCCTCGCTTCGATCAGGAACCTGGCGGAGTGGGCCACGAACGGCCCTTCGTTCTCGATGCGGTCGTGCAACGCGCGCAACCTGTCGTGGTAGCGCTCGACCGTGAAGCCCGGCACGATCCAGATGACCTTGCGCAGGAAGTAGACCACCGCGCCGATGTCGCGGAACTCCATGCGCAACCGCTCGGACCGCAGGTCGACCACCTCCAGCCCGGCGGCCTCGGCCTCCCGCACGGCCTCCCCGGGGTCGCGGGCTGAACCGTGGAGCGGGCCGAGGAAGACCTCCGCGAGCGCGTACACGCTCCTCGGACCCACCTGCTGGGAGAGGTAGGAGCCGCCGGGCCGCAGCACGCGGGCGATCTCCTCCCACCACGTCTCGACGGGATGGCGGCTGGTCACGAGCTCGAAGGCGCCGCTCGCGAACGGCAGGCGCGGCTCCTGGTCGTCGGCCACCACCCAGGCGCCGCGCGGGCGCAGCCGCGAGGCGGCCAGCGCGAGGTTGGGCGGCCACGACTCGGTGGCCACGGTGACCGGCGGCAGCGTGGGGACCCCGGCCAGGATCTCGCCGCCGCCCGTCTGGATGTCGAGCGTGGACCCGACCGTGGCCAGACGCTCGCCGAGCAGCCTGGCGTAGCCCCATGACGGGCGCTCCTCGGTGGCCCGGCCGTCGAGCCAGGAGAAGTCCCAGCCGTCCACGGAGACGTCGGCCGCCTCCTGGACGAGGTCGTCGTACGTGCGCCGCATGCTCCGACCCTGTCAGCAGCCGAACTTCGCGTTCAAGCGATTTTCGTCACGCGAGTCGGCCGCGCGCCGCCGCGCGGTCGATCCCGAGCTGGTCGATGACCTGTGCGGCGGGATCGGGACGCGTGAGCCCCAGCAGGCCGAGTGCGAGATGCCGGGGCATCTCGGCCTCTCTCGTCTTCGTCGTCGTGGCCTTGACGGCCCGGTTGAGCACGGCGCGGGCGCTGGAGGTGAGCGCCGTGTCGGGGACCCGCGGGTGTTTGCGCGGCGTCTTGGGCACGTCGCCGACCTCCAGGCCCAGCATGCGCAGGGCCGCCCGGTCGAGCTCGTCGAGCGCCGCGCGGGCGGCGGCCGTGTCGACGCCGAGTCTGCGCGCGGACTCGGCGTGGTGGAGGAGCCCGAGCAGGAGGTGCTCGGTGCCCATCCGCCGGTCGCCGCGCAGCCGCGCCTCCTCGAACGCGGACTTGATGATCACTGTGACCGTGCTCTTCTGCCTGCCGAACATCGCCGGCCTCACTTCCCGTATTTGGCGTGCACCGACTGCCGCGACATGCCGAGCGCGTCGCCGATCTGCTCCCAGGTCCAGCCCTGCTCCCTGGCCAGCGCCACCGACGTCGCCTCGACCTGCTCGGCCAGCCGGTGCAGCGCGCCGACCGCCCGCAGGCCCATCGCCGGGTCGCCGGCCCTGATCCGTTCGGACAACTCTGTGACGTCCACGCTGTCAGGCTAGCTTGACACGCGAACTTTTGTCAATCTAGCCTGACAGCCATGGAAGAAGTGTTGATCGTGGGGGCGGGACCCGTGGGGCTGATGCTCGCGTGCGAGCTGAGCCTGGCGGGAGCCCGCCCGATCGTGCTGGAGAAGAGGACCGCGCCGAGCGAACTGCCCAAGGCCAACGGGCTCGCCGGCCAGATCGTCGACTTACTCGACCACCGGGGGCTGCTGGAACGTTTCAGCGAGGGCAGCCCCTTCGCGGGCCGGGCGCCGGGCTTCCCGTTCGGGGAGGTGCCCCTGCGCTTCGACGGGCTCGGCGACGCCGCGCTGCGGTTGCTGCTCATCCAGCAGCCGCGCCTGGAACGGCTGCTCGCCGAGCGGGCGCGCGAACTCGGGGTCGAGATCAGGCGGGGGCGCGAGGTGCTGTCGCTCTCGCAGGACGAGGAAGGAGTGACGCTCGACGTCGCCGGCGCCGGGCCCGTCAGGGCGCGGTACGCGGTCGGCTGCGACGGCGCCCGCAGCCTCGTACGCGAACAGGCCGGGATCGCCTTCCCCGGCACCACCGACGAGGAAGGGCTGACGATCGGCCACTTCAAGGCCGACATGAAGGTGTTCGACTCGCTGGAGGGTGAGGGCCTGCAACCGGGCTGGAACCGTACGCCGCACGGCCGCGTGCTGCTCACCTCGCTCCACGACGGTGTGCTCGTCGCCGGCGTGCGCGAGCGCGGCGGGCTCCCCGACGGCGCCGTGACGCTGGAGGACTTCCGCGCCGCCGTACGCCGCGTGCTGGGCCGGGACGTGCCGCTCGGCGAGCCCATCTGGATGTCCAGCACGGCCACGCAGGCCAGGCTGGCCGGACGCTACCGCGCCGGCCGCGTCTTCCTGGCGGGGGACGCCGCCCACCTGTTCCCCGCGGGCGGGTCGGCGCTCAACGTCGGCATGACGGACGCGGTCAACCTCGGCTGGAAGCTGGCCGCCGCGCTGCGCGGCCGGGCGCCCGCCGGGCTGCTCGACACGTACGAGGCCGAACGGCGGCCGGTCGGCGACCGTACGCTCCTGCAGACCCGCGCGCAGGCGGCGATCGACCGCGCGGACGGCGAGTACGGCGCCGCGCTGCGCGAACTGCTCGCCGAGGTGTTCGCCTTCGAGCAGCCGGCCCGCCACCTGGCCGGGCTGCTGCACGACGCCGGCGCCCGCTACGGGCCGGGCGACCACCCGCTGACCGGCCGTTTCGTTCCCGACCTGACCCTGGACGACGGCCGCCGGGTGGCCGAGCTGATGCGGTCGGGCCGCCCCGTCCTCCTCGACCTGGGCGACGGTTCAAACGAAGGGCCAGACGGGGGCTCGGGCGGGGGCTTCAGTGTGCTCGACGATGCGGGGATCGACCTGGTCAGGGCGCGCTGCGACGACCCGCCCGCCGACGCTCTCCTGATCCGCCCCGACGGCTACGTGGCCTGGGCGGGCACGGCGGGCCTGGCCGCCGCGGTGTCCACCTGGTTCACCGCTTGAAAGGCCGACGCCCGCGGCGGGTCAGCTCGACGCGTACATGCTCTCGAGGTCCAGCAGGCGCACCTGCCCCTCCGCGCCGGCCGTCTCGAGGTCGGACGAGAATCCGTTCCTCGAGAAGAGCACAAATGAGGCGTCTCCGGCGTTCCAGCCGAGCGACACGAGCAGGTCGCGTATGTGCCGCAACCTGTGGAGGTCGGCCGTTGTACGGGTTTTGTTGGTGCACTTGGCCTCGCCGATGAGGGTGATGCGCGCGCTTTTCGACCGGGGGAGCGTCGCACGGCTGACGGCCATGACGTCCACCTCGTGACCGCGGTGTTCCGGGCAGGCGACCTCCGTCGTGCCGACGTGGCCGATGTCGTCCAGGCCCACCTCGTCGCCGTGCCATCGCACCCACGTGCGCGCGGCCTCCTCGAAATGCGGTCCGAGAATCTTGTCGGAGAAGGTCGTGCGCGAGCGCTCCCACACGACGCGGGCCTGCCGCATCTCCAGAGCGCTGATGTTCGGCTGGACGATCAGGTGGTGGAATCTCACTGTCGGGTCGGCGATGGTGATCGTCGGACGGCGCTGCCGTAGGAGGTCCTGCTCGTGCCGGAGGAAGCCGCCGTCCCTCATGACGTTCAGGTGGTATGTCAGCGCTTTGGCGTCCATGCCGACCAGGCCGCCGATCTGGGTGGGAGAGGTCGCTCCCATGGCGACCGCCCACCAGATCGCGTTGTAGATGGCGCGGTCACGGATGCGAGGGTCCTCCGCGAGGAGGTAGTCGGGTTCGGTGAACAGAACGTGTGACGGGTTGAGTATGGTCCGCTCCAGCCAGTGGAAAAGCCCTTCCGCGCCAGGTTCCGGCGGATCGCCGACGATGTCGCGGTAGCCCGGCGCGCCTCCCAGCACCGCGTCGATGAGAAAGGCGGTCCGAGGGTCGGTTTCCCAGTATTTCGCGGCGTCTCGGAATCGGAACCGGCCGATGCGCAGATCGAGAACCGCCCTGCCGCGCAACGCCTGATCACCCGCGAGCAGGGAGGACATGATGGAGATCGCCGAGCCGCAGAGGATGAGCTTGAAAGGCGGATGGCCCTTGCGAGGTCCGCGTTGCCAAAACCGAGTTAGCCTAACTGGATTTTGGTTAGCCGCTCAGGCCCAGCCCGGCTTCACCAGGCCCGACTCGTACGCGATGACCACCAGCTGGGCGCGGTCGCGGGCGTGGAGTTTCATCATGGCCCGGCTCACGTGCGTCTTGGCCGTGGCCGGCGACATGAACAGCTTGGCTGCGATCTCGTCGTTGGTCATGCCCGTCCCGACCAGGGCGAGCACCTCCCGCTCGCGCTCCGTGAGCTGGTCGAGGCCGTCGACGGCGATCGGGGCCTTGGCGCGGGTGGCGTATTCGGCGATCAGCCGGCGGGTGACGCTGGGCGACAGCAGGGCCTCCCCGGCCGCGACCACCCGGACGGCCTGGATCAGCTCGGCCGGCTCGGTGTCCTTGACGAGGAAGCCGCTGGCGCCGCCGCGCAGCGCCTCGAAGACGTACTCGTCCAGCTCGAACGTCGTCAGGATGATGATGTGCGGGCCCGGCGGCATCTGGCGGGTGGCGGTCAGCCCGTCGGTGCCCGGCATGCGGATGTCCATCAGCACCACGTCGGGCTGGTGCTCGCCCGCCAGCCGCACCGCTTCGGCGCCGTCGGTCGCCTCGGCCACCACGGTCATGTCGGGCTGGGCGTCGAGCAGCGCCTTGAAGCCCGCGCGCACCAGCGCCTGGTCGTCGGCCAGCAGCACCTTGATCATTTGGTCTCCTCGGGTAGGGGGAGCCGGGCCTCGACCTTGAAGCCGGCGCCTGACGGGACCGCCACCAGTGTGCCGCCCAGTGCGGAGGCCCGTTCCCGCATGCCGGGGATTCCGTTGCCGCTGCCGGCCTCGGCGAGCAGGGGCACGTCCGTCCCGCCCGTGTCGGACACCGTGAGGAGCAGTTCGTGCTCGCCGTATTCCAGGCGGACGGTGACGTCGGAGCCGGGGGCGTGCCGGGCGGCGTTGGTGAGCGACTCCTGCACGATCCGGTACGCGGCCCGCTCCACCTGGGACGGCAGCGGGCGGGAGCCGACGCGCTTGAGGGTCACGTGCACCCCTGAGCGCTCCACCAGGTCGTCGAGGCGGTCGAGCCCGGCGGTGGGGGCACGTGGGGCGCCCTCGCGCAGGACGTTCAGCACCGAGCGCATCTCGCCGAGCACCTCCTTCGACGCCGTCTTGATGGTGGACAGCGCGGTCCTCGCCTGCTCGGGGTTGGCGTCGATGAGGTGCAGCGCGGTGGAGGCCTGGACGTGGATGAGGGAGATGTTGTGCGCGAGCACGTCGTGCAGCTCCTGCGCCATGGTCAGGCGCTCCTCGCTGGCCTGCCGCCTGGCCTCCTCCTCGGCCGTGCGCTCGCGTTCGGCGCGGCGTTCCCTGACGATCCTGACCAGCTCGGCCAGCACCATGAGCAGCATGATGAAGGTCAGGATCCACACGCTGTGGAGGAGGCCGCGGTTGCCCATCAGCCAGGCGTAGGCGAGGAACGACACCAGCGTCGCCCCCGCCATGATCCAGGCGATCAGCCGCCTGCCCCGCGTGACCAGCAGGAACAGCAGCACCGCCGGGCTGACGAAGCTGGGGCCGTAGGCGTACCCGCCGACCAGGAACAGGTCGTTGGCGGCCAGCGCCGCGGCGGTCGTGGCCAGCGGGAAACGCCGGTGCAGCAGGATCGCCAGCGGCCCCACCAGCAGCAGCCCGAAGGCGTAGGGGTCGAGCGGCTCCCTGAAGTCCTGCTGCCCCCAGGAGGCGCCCCTGCCGATGACGACCTGGGCGGCGGCCACGATGAGGGCGAGGTAGGGGTCGAATCCGTACTTCCCGCGCACGTCACCCACGCTAGATCAACGCTTCGACCAGCGCATCATCCCTGTGTGTGAGGGGGCCCTACCGCGACGGGCGTACCTGGGTCATCGTGGACACCATGCGCCGAGTGATCGTTCCCGCAGCAACAGCTCTCGTCCTGCTCGTGCCGGCGGCGCCCGCGCCGGCCCATCCCTCGCAGAAGGTGCCGGTCGCGGAGGGGTACGGCGGCGCCGTGGCCACCGTCGACCTCGACGCCAGCAAGGCCGCCGTCTCCGTGCTCAGGAAGGGCGGCAACGCCATGGACGCCGCCGTCGCCGCGGGTGCGGTGCTCGGCGTCACGGAGCCGTACTCGTCGGGCCTGGCCGGCGGGGGTTTCATGGTCTACTACGACGCCGGGAAGCGGAAGGTCTTCACGATCGACGGCCGCGAGACCGCGCCCAGGGCGATGACCGCGACCACGCTGGAGGGCATCCCGTTCGAGGAGGCCGTCACCAGCGGCCTGTCCGCCGGCGTGCCGGGCACGGTCGCGAACTGGGACCTCGCCCTGCGGAGATTCGGCACGATGTCGCTCGCCAAGGCGCTGCGGCCCGCCATCGACGTGGCGTCCAGGGGCTTCGTCGTCGACCAGACCTTCCACGACCAGACCGCCGCCAACGCCGACCGCTTCAAGGACTTCACCTCCACGGCCGAGCTGTACCTCCCGGACGGCGCTCCGCCGCCCGTCGGCTCGACCTTCAGGAACCCGGACCTCGCGGCCACGTACCGTGAGCTGGCCAGGCGCGGCCCCCGCTGGTTGTACGGCGGGCAGCTCGGCAAGGAGATCGTGGCCACCGTCAAACGGCCGCCGGTCACCCCGGGCAGCACCCGCAACGTCCGGCCCGGCCTGATGGAGCTGTCCGACCTGCGCGCCTACCGGGCGCTCCTGCGCGAGCCCACGAAGGTCTCCTACCGGGGCATGGACGTGTACGGCATGGCCCCGCCGTCCTCGGGCGGCTCCACGGTCGGGGAGGCGCTCAACATCCTGGAGGCCGTGCCCGAGGCCGGCCTGCACGAATACCTGGAGGCGTCCAGGCTGGCCTTCGCCGACCGCGGCGCGTACGTCGGCGACATCCCCCGCGTGCCGCTCAGGCAGTTGTTGTCCGACGGCTTCGCCAAGGAACGGGCCTGCCAGATCGGCGACACGGCGATGGCGCACCCGGCCCCGCCCGGCGACCCCGACGGCTCGTACGAGCGGTGCCCGCGGCCCACGGGCAGCGCCACGCCGGTCGCGAAGGAGGGCCCCGAGACCACTCACCTGGTGGTCGCCGACCGCTGGGGCAACGTGGTGGCCTACAACCTGACCATCGAGTCCACCGGCGGCAACGGCATCGTGGTGCCGGGGCGGGGCGTGCTGCTCAACAACGAGCTGACCGACTTCACGTTCGGCCCGGCGCCGGGCGACCCGAACCTGCCGGGCCCCGGCAAGCGGCCGCGTTCGTCGATGGCGCCGACGCTGGTGTTCGACCACGGCAGGCCGGTGCTGGCGGCCGGCTCGCCGGGCGGCTCGACCATCATCACGACGGTGCTGCAGATCCTCGTCAACCGGTACGAGTTCGGCATGAACCTGCCGGACGCGCTGGCCGCGCCGCGCGCCACCCAGCGCAACACCGAGCAGACGCAGGCCGAGCAGGCGTTCCTGGACGAGCACCGCGCCGAGCTGGAGGCCAAGGGGCACACGTTCGCGCTCAATCCGGAGATCGGCGCCGCGACGGCGCTGGAGTTCCTCGGCAGGGGCCGCGTCCAGGCCGTGGCCGAGCCGACCCGCAGAGGCGGCGGCAGCGCGATGGTCGTCGATCCGGCTAGAAGATGAGCTCGTAGGCGCCGGGTTTCACCTTCCGGGTACGTGCCCAGTACTCGAAGGTGAAGCCCGGCCAGATCGTCCTGTTGACTCCGTGTTCGTCCAGGTACCACGACCGGCAGCCGCCCGCGTTCCACACGAGCGGGTCGAGCCGTTCGCGCAGCCGCCGGTCGAACGCCCGCTGCGCCTCCGGCCTGACGTCGAGGGCCCTGGCGCGGGTTCTGGACAGCAGGCGCAGGCAGCCGATCACGTAGCGGACCTGCGCCTCGATCATGAAGGCCACCGAGTGGTGCCCGAGGCCGGTGTTGGGGCCGAGCAGGAAGAACAGGTTGGGGAAGCCGGCGGTGGTGATGCCGTAGTAGGTCTGGATGCCGTGCTGCCAGGCGTCCTGGATCTTCATGCCGCCCCTGCCGACGATGTGCTGCTCGGCGAGCGCGTCGAGCACGCGGAAGCCGGTGCCGTAGACGATCGCGTCGGCGGGGTGTTCGCGGCCCGCAGCGTCCACGAGCGAGTGCGGCCTGATCTCCGTGATCTCGTCGGTGACCAGCTTGACGTCGTCCCTCATCAGGGCCGGGTAGTAGTCGCTGGAGATCAGGATGCGCTTGCAGCCGATGAGGTAGTCGGGGGTGAGCCGGCGGCGCAGGTCGCGGTCGGGGACCTGGGCGTGCAGGTGCTTGAGCGCCAGCTTCTCGTGTGTCTTCATCAGGCGCGGGTCGACGGCGAAGCCGAGCGCGCGTGACTCCAGGGCCCAGTAGAGGGCGGTGCGCAGCGCCCTCGCCGCACCGGGCAGGCGCAGGACGTGGCGCGCCCGGGGCGGGATGGCGAAGTCAAGTTTGGGGTGCAGCCACGGGGCCGTGCGCTGGAAGACGGTGAGCTCGCGGGTGATGGGGGCGAGCCGGGGGACGAACTGGACGGCGGAGGCGCCGGTGCCGATGACGGCGACCCGCTTGCCGGTCAGGTCGACGGAGTGGTCCCAGGCGGCCGAGTGCATGGCCGGACCGACAAACGACTCGCGTCCCGAAATTTCGGGGTATTTGGGGAGGTGTAGGGCGCCGATCGCGGAGATCACGGCGTTCGCGCGCAGCGTGCCGCCGTCGTCGGTGGTGACCGTCCAGTCGCGGCGGATGTCGTCGTACTCGAGGGCGGTGACGTGCCTGCCGTACCGGATGTGCGGGGTCACGCCGTGCCTGTCCGCGCACGACCGCAGATAGTCGTGGATCTCCCGCTGCGGCGCGAACATCCGCGACCAGCCGGGATTGAGGTCGAACGAGTACGAGTACATGTGCGACGGCACGTCGCACGCGCATCCCGGATAGCTGTTGTCGCGCCAGGTGCCGCCCAGGTCGCCGGCCTTCTCCAGGATGACGAAGTCGTGATGGCCGGCGGCCTTGAGCTTGATGGCCATGCAGACGCCGGCGAGGCCGGCGCCGATGATCACGATCCCCGCCATCGAACCTCCACGGCGTACCTATTGGACTTTACGTCCAATGTAAGGACGGGTGTCGATCGGGTCCAGGGTGAACAGGCCACAGGAATGACGAAAACCCGCCACGGCCTCCGCGGCGGGTCGTCCTGGTCGGATGCCTACTGGAGCAGGAGGAAGGCGACGACGCCGACGATCACGACCGCGACGACGACGGCAACGATGGGGAGGATGGGCGACTTCTTCGGCGGGGTCGCGGCTTCCTGCTCACGTCGCTGTGCGAACGCGCGGAACTGCTGGGTGTTGCCCGCCGGGTCGATATGCTGGTCAGACATGAGCAGCAGCCTAGCGTGAGCGCCTGTGTCGTTTGCGGCGTTTGGCGGGATCAGTAGGGGTGAAGTGCACCCTGTCGCAAGCGTGGCCTGATTAGGGGACCACCCCACCCGGCGGATAGTTTTGAACCATGCTGAGGACCCTGCTCTCCCCACGCTTGCTGGGGCTGCACGCGCTGACCGTCGGGGTCCTCATCGCGTTCATCCTGCTCGGCCGCTGGCAGCTCGGCGTCTTCCACGACTCGGGCAGGCCGCGCGCCTCCACCGACCCCGCGCCCGTCGCGGTCACCGCGCTCGCCCAGGTGAGCTCCCAGCTCGGCGGCGAGGCCGTCAGCCGCAGGGTCACGGCGGAGGGCGTCTATGACGCCGACCGCCAGCTCCTCGTGGCCGACCGGCGGCCCGACGTCGACGCCCCCGGGGGCAACGTCTCCCGCGACCAGGGCTACTGGGTGCTCACGCCGCTCCGGCTCGACGACGGCACGCTGATGCCGGTGGTGCGCGGCTGGGTGAAGACCTCGGGCGACCCGGCAGTGGCCGCGGTGCCGGAGGGCCGGGTCGCGGTCTCGGGGCGGCTGCGCCCCCAGCAGGGCACCGACAGCGTGCAGCGCCGCGGCGAGGGGCTGCCTGCCGGCCAGGTGCAGACCGTGTCGACGGGCGAGCTGGTCAACCTGTGGACGGGGCAGAAGGTGCGCGCCGGCTATGTCGTGGCGCAGCCGCCGTCGGGCTCGCTGACGCAGGTGAAGGTCGACCCGCCCGTGGTCGGCGGCACGCTGACCTGGCGTAACCTCGCTTACGCGGCGAACTGGTGGATCTTTGCCGGATTCGCCGTTTTCATGTGGTTCCACTTCGTACGCGACGCCGTACGAGCGGATCGGGAACGTGGCAAGTCCCCTGAGATGGCTCTGGAAGGTTAAATCGTGGAATCGGCTCTGAAGCCCTTCCGGGTGCTGGCATACGTCGTCGGCGTCATGCTGCTGGTGTTGTGCGTCGGCATGGTGCTGCGTTACGGCTTCGGCGAGGAGGCCATGTCGAAGATCATCGCGCCGATCCACGGCGGGCTCTACATGCTCTATCTCGTCGCCGTGATGAATCTGGGCATGAAGGCACGCTGGACGTGGCCGTACATGCTCGGCGTGATGCTGGGCGGCACGGTGCCGTTCCTGTCCTTCTACGTCGAGCGCAGGGTGACCCAGCGGGTGCAGACGGCGCTGACCGCGGCGGAGGCCTGAGGCGGCCTCCGCCGGGCGGGCTCAGCGGCCGATGCCGCGCTTGCGCGCCCTCTTGAGGCGCTCGCGCTGCGACGGGTCGAGCATCAGGTAACCGATCACCGGAGCTGCGACCACGCCGAGGACAACCAGCAGGGTGACAAAGCCGGTGCCGAAGATCATCAGGGACAGCAGCACCGCGGCGCCCGCGCCGATGGCGTACTTCTGGACTGGCGACATCCTCAACATCCTCCGAACGCGGAGCGCGCGCCCCGCCTCTTCCACATTGTGCGTCGCCTGTCCAACGAGTGAAGCCTCCGTCGTTGTTCCGATCGCGATGTATCGCAATCGTTGCCCAGGTTTTTTCAGCGGTTCTCAGCCCTGCCGGGCCGTGATCGAGAGGAGCTCGGAGCGGACTTCGTCAGGCGTCGGGCGGTCCTGCGGATGGCCCGACAGCAACCGTAACAGGACGGGCGCCAGCGCGTCCGCCCTGGCCAGCCGCGCGCCAGGGGCCGGGGGCGCACCCTCGACCGCGGTGAACAGCGTCGCGCCCAGCGACCACAGGTCGGCCTCCTGGCTCTGGGCGCCCTCGGGAGCGGTGTAGGCGGGCAGCGTGCCCGCTCGCAGCAGCGGCAGGAGCCGCGCCCGTCCGCTGCCGTCGATCATGACGTTGCCCGGCTGCACCCCGCCGTGGAACTCGCCGATGGCCAGCAGCCGGTCGAGCAGGGCGAGGCCCACCTCGGCGGCGCCCGCGGGCGGCAGCGGGCCCGACGCCGCGATGACCGCGTCCAGCGGGCGGTCCACGGCCAGCCGATCGAGCGTCTCGCGCACCACGTCCATCGGCGGGGCCCCCGACGGGTGCAACATCGCCCTGACCAGGGACCTGAGCGGGTCGGCGCCCTCGGCGGGCATCTGGCCCGGCGGGCGGCCCTCGATCGCGAAATGCAGCGTGGCGGCCATGGACCACAGGTCGGCGGACGGCAACATGCTGAGGCTGGGAAAGCCGAACCCCGTGAGCACCGCCCGGCCCGTCGTGGTGAGCAGCACGTTGCCGGGATCGACCCGGCCGTGCACGATGCCCGCCTCGTGCGCGGTGGCCAGCGCCGACAGGACACAGACCCCGACCCGGGCGGCCTGCGGGGCGGGAAGTGGCCCGCGCGCGCGTACGGCCTGCTCCAGCGAGGCGCCCGAGACGAACTCCATCACCAGCCACGGCGTGCGGTCCTCGATCACGACGTCCAGCACGCGCACGATCGAGGCGTGCCGCAGCGTGGTGGCCCGTCGCGCCTCGTGCAGCGCGGCGTCACGCAGCTCGGCGGGAACCCGCAGCCGCCTGACCGCGACGTCACGGTGGCGCGTCTCGTCGAAGGCCAGGAGCACGGACCCCGCGCCCAGGGGGTTGAGCAGCCGGTAGCGGCCGGCCAGTCTGGTGGTCTCACCCATCTCGACGTGCACGATAGCGCCCGTACGCACGCGTGGCCATCATGCGGGACCGCCCGCCAGCCAGGCCTCGTGGGCGTCGTGGATCCTGCGCCAGAGCTTCTCCCTCTCCTCGGCGCTTACGTCGTCGAGCGGCAGCGCGAACACGTCGGCCAGGGCCGCGAAATAGTCGCGTGCCGTGTCCAGGACGATCGTGTGCGCGTCCGTCCCCACCCTGCGCAGTTCGAGCCCGCGCAGGGCGTCCACACCGGAGCCGTCGCGCCGCTGGACGACAGCGACCCGGACGAACCCGGACGTCGGCGACGTCGTCAAATGGTCATGCATGCTGACGAAGGCCGACATGTCCGTGGGTGCTGGGCCAAAGTCCATACCTACGAACGAACCACTCGGATCGTGCTCGAACCGCCAGCCGCCGGGCGCCACCTCGGAGGGGCGCAGCCCGTACGTGAAAGGGCCCTGCCGGTAGGAGCCGGCGACCAGCGGGAGCGGCTCGTGCAGGCCGTCGCCCAGCCCTGTGTCGACCAGCCACTCCCCACCCGGATTGCCGTCCGAGGGCAGGCCGTGCGCCGTGAGCACCAGATGGTTGCCGGTGACGCCGGGCTCGCCGCCCCGCAACTGCGCGCCGCCGACATGCCGGGTCACGTCGTAGCCGAGCGCCCTGAGCAGCCCGGAGAACGCGCCGTTGAGGTGGTAGCAGTAGCCGCCGCGGCCACGGATCACCCGATCGGCAGACTCGGCGGGATCGACGGTGGTGGGGCGGCCCAACCAGATCTCCAGCACCTCGTACGGGACCCGTTCGATATGGGCGACGTGCAGTGCCCGCAGGTTCTCGGCGCTGACGGGAGCGCCGAGCAGCTCGGGCAGACCGAGGCGGCGCAAGTATGCGGCTGTGTTCACTCGCCCAGTCTGCACCGGATATGCACAATTCAAGCAGTGTCGTCTGCACAGGGCGCTTCTAGGCTTCCGTACGTGGCAGAGCAGCGACGCATCCTCGTGGTCGAGGACGATGTGACGATCGCCCTGGCCGTCAGGAACAGACTGGCGGCCGAGGGGTTCGACGTCAGGGTGGCGGGCGACGGGCAGGACGCGCTCATCCAGTACGGCAGGGCCGAGCCCGACCTCGTGATCCTCGACCGGCTGCTGCCCGGCCTCGACGGGCTGGAGGTGTGCCGCCGCATGCAGGCGGCCAGGCCGGTGCCCGTGCTCATGCTGACCGCGCTCGGCGACGAGACCGACGTGCTCGTCGGGCTCGGCGTCGGCGCGGACGACTACCTGGCCAAGCCGTTCAGCATGCGCGAGCTGGTCGCCAGGATCCACGCGCTGCTGCGCAGGGTAGAACGGGCCTCCCAGCTCGCCGTCGAGGACACCGTGATCAGGATCGGCGAGGTCGAGATCGACACCGCGGCCCGCAGGGTGTTCGTGCGCGGGGCGGAGGCGCAGCTCACCAGGACGGAGTTCGACCTGCTGCGGCGCCTGGCCGAACGGCCCGGACAGGTCTTCGAGCGCGACCGGCTGCTGTCCGACGTGTGGGGCTTCTCCGAGGCCGCCGCCACCAGGACGGTCGACAGCCACGTACGGGCGCTGCGCCGCAAGCTCGGCTCCGACGTGGTCCGCACCGTCCACGGCATCGGATACGCGCTGGTGCGGCAGTGAGGCCGCTCGACTTCCTGGGCCGGATCAAGGTCAAGCTCGGCATCGTGATCGTGCTGGCCGTGGGGACGGCGTTCGTCGTCAACGAGGTCGGCATCGCCTCCGGCCTGTCCAGTGAGGTACGCATCGCGGTGGCCGTCGTCCTGGCGTTGATCATGGTGCAGCTGCTGGCCATGGGCATGACCAAGCCGCTGCGCCAGATGGCCAGCGCCGCCCAGACGATCGCCAAGGGCAGCTACACGCTGCGCGTCAACGCCACCTCGCGCGACGAGGTGGGGGAGCTGGCCAGGGCGTTCAACGCGATGGCCGCCGACCTCGGCGAGGTCGACCGGCAGCGGCGCGAGCTCGTCGCGAACGTCAGCCACGAACTGCGCACCCCCATCACCGGGCTGCGCGCCGTACTCGAGAACGTCGTGGACGGCGTCTCCGCGCCCGACCCGGTCACCATGTCGACCGCGCTCGCCCAGACCGAACGCCTCGGACGGCTCGTCGCCCAGCTGCTCGACCTGTCGCGACTCGACTCCGGGGTACGCCTCATCGAACCCGAACCCGTCGAGCTGGCACGGCTCGCCGAGCAGGCGGTCAGAGAGGCGTCGCTGGCCCGCGACGACGTCACCGTCCGGTCGGCGGTCCCAGCCTGGCTCGGGGTGCGCGCCGACCCCGACCTGCTCGCCCAGGTCCTGTCCAACCTTCTCGACAACGCCGTACGCCACAGCCCGCCGGGCGGCGTCGTCACCGTCACCGGCGTGGAATACGGCGAATCGGTACGGCTCGCCGTCGCCGACCCGGGGCCGGGCATCCCGGCGGCGGCCAGGGAACGCGTCTTCGAACGCTTCTCCCGCCTGGACGCGGGCCGCACCGTCGACGGCGGGGGCGCGGGGCTGGGGCTGTCCATCGTGAAAGAGATCGTCGAGCTGCACGGGGGTTCCATCCGCATCGACGACTGCCCGGGGTGCCGGATGGTCGTCGAACTACCAGGGAGGACGACGATGGCGGACACGCCATTGCCACACGAACCACACACGGGGGACGAACGGCTGACATCCGATGACACGCGGGCACCTCGCACGGCGGGTACCACGTCGGAGGCCGCACCGGCATCGGGGCCTGTCTCGGCATTGGGGCCCGTATCGGGATCGGAGTCCGTCTCGGAATTGGGGTCCGCATCCGGATCGGGGCTCGTATCGGGGTCTGTATCGGGATCTGGGTCCGCTCCGGGACCGGACGCCGGTTCAGAGCCGGGGGCCGACCTCGTGGAGGGCGCCGTGGTGAAGGGGGACGTCGAAGGGCCGCAGCCGGGATCGGTGCAGGACACCCCAGCCGCTCCGGCCGTTGCCGGTGCTGCGGAGAGGGCCACGGGCGGTAGCGGGGAGCGGGGGCTCGCCGAGGACGCCGCAACATGGTCCCTGCAGGAACCCGGTCGCGGCGCCGGCCCGGCTACCGCTGGAGGGAGGGCGATGGACGCGACCATGCCAGGTGGGTTCCCGCCCGTCGGCGCGAGCTACGCCAGGATGTTCGGTGGCGGGACCATCGGGGTGCTGGTCGGGTTCGTGGTGGGGATGGTCGCCGCCGTGATCGTCGGCATTGCCCTGGGCGCCGGGTTCGCCATCGTGACGCTCGCCGTGTGCGTGGGCGGCATGGGCGCCGTGGGGGTGGCCATGGGAGCCGGGTCGGCGCGGCGTGCCGCGGAAGCGGCGTACCGGATGGGTCCCTACCGAGGGCAGGCGGGCACCCAACCGGCGCCGGTGGGCGGCCACGGCGGACCGGCAGCCCACCCAGGCGGGCAGCCGGGCCCCGCGGGTGGTCAGGCGCATCACCCGGGCGGGCAGCCCGGGCTCGCGGGTGGGCAGGCGTACCAGCCGAGTGGGCAGGG
>NZ_SMLD01000084.1:0-40224 GCF_004352805.1 Nonomuraea mesophila | reverse complement strand
ACGTGGTGGTGGGGCCGTCACTGGGCACGGTTCTGATCTTCACCGACAACCTTTACGCCGCGGCGCTCTACGGGCCGGCCAGGCTGGCCCGGTGGCTGCTGGGGGTCTGCGCTGTGCTGGCGGTCGTCGTGGGGGCGGTGACGGGGTTCGTGGTAGGTGACTGGCTGGTGCCGGCCGTCATGGGCATCCAAGCCGGGCTCGTGCTGGTCACTCCGGTCACCACGGCGATGGTGGTGCGGGAGCAGCGGGACCGGGCGGCGGCCGAGCGGGAGCGGGCCGAGCAGGTGGCGCATCTCGCCGAGCTCGATCGGCAGGCGGCGGTGGCGGCCGAGCGCACCCGGATGGCCCGCGAGCTGCACGACATGATCGCCAACCACTTCAGCGCCATCGCCATCCAGTCCACGGCCGCGCTCTCGCGTAAGGACCTCGACCGGGCGACGGTGCGCAAGGTCATGGAGTCCGTACGCGAGAACAGCCTGAAAGGCATGGCCGAGATGCGATCCATGATCGGGCTGCTGCGACATGAGGGCGACGGCGAGGAAGAGGTGACCCGGCCGCGGCTGGCCGATGCGGAGACCCTGGTCGGCAGGGCCAGGCGGGCGGGCATGGAGGTGGAGTTCCGGGTCGAGGGCGAGTCGCGTGAGGTGCCCGCGGCGGTCGATCTGGCGGGCTACCGCATCCTGCAGGAGGCGCTGACCAACGCGCTCAAGCACGGCGACTCCCCGGTGCAGGTCGTCGTGTCCTACGGTCCTGAGCAGGTGTCGTTGACGGTCGGCAACCCCGTCCAGAGGAGTGACGCGCGGTTGCCGGGCGCAGGGGCGGGGCTGATCGGGATGCGGGAGCGGGCGTCCCTGGTCGAGGGCTCCTTCGAGGCAGGTCCTCATGGGGACGGATGGCGGGTGGCCGCGGTGCTGCCCGTGGTTCTCGGTGACAGGTCGTGAGAAGCGGTGACGTGGTGGAGGTGCATGGGTGAGCATCAAGGTGCTGGTGGCCGACGATCATGCGGCGGTAAGGGCCGGGATCGTGCTGATCCTCGATGGTGCGGACGACATCGAGGTGGTCGGCGAGGCGGCCGACGGCGAGCAGGCCGTGGCGATGGCCAGGGAGTCGCGGCCGGATGTGGTGTTGATGGACGTACGCATGCCCCGGCTCGACGGCATCTCCGCCGCCAAGGAACTGTCGGGGGTGTGTGATGTGCTGATCCTGACGACGTTCGACGTGGACGAATATGTTTTCGGGGCCCTGCGGGCCGGGGCCGCCGGCTTCCTGTTGAAGAACGCTGACGCCGATGCGCTGGTCGACGCGGTGCGAGTGGTGGCGCGGGGCGACGGGCTCATCTCGCCCGGGGTCACGCGCAGGTTGATCACCGCGTTCGCGGAGCAGGCGCCGCGCAGGGAGCCGCGTCCCGGGCCGGAGAGCCTGACGCCGCGGGAGCGGGAGGTGCTGGCCTGCATCGGGAGGGGCATGTCCAACGCCGAGATCGCCGCGGAGCTCGACATGGCGCAGGCCACCACGAAGACGCACGTCAGCCGCGTGCTGAACAAACTGGGCCTGAAGAGTCGCGTGCAGGCGGCGATCTACTACTCCGAAGGGGGGTGAAGGGCGGCGTGGCTGCTCGGTGGCGCTTGTTGGCCAATGTCAACCGTTTGCTCCTAGTCTGATCCCGACTAGGGGGTGAGCGTCAGTGAGCACGCCGGGTGACGAGGGGCCGCAGCAGAAGTGGGGGCCACCGCAGGGGCCGTCCCCGCAAGGGCCGCCGTCCCACCAGCACCCACCGTACGGACCGCCACCGCCGCCGCCTCCCTCGCAGGGCGCCTCCACCGGCGTGCTGGTCGCGTTCGCGTTCGTCGGTCTGATCGTCTACAGCGTCATCAACACGGTCCTCGGGTTCGCCGTCTTCCTCGCCGCCGTCGACGCCGAGCGGAACTCCACCCCCATAGTGATCGCCGGCGCGGTCGTCCTGGCGCTCGTCGGCCTGGGGGCGGGCATCGGGCTGTGCCTGGTGCGCGAAAAGGTCTGGGCGAGGGGCACCGGGCTCGGGCTGATGATCGGGTGGGCGCTCTGGTCCATCATGACGGCCGGCATCTGCACCGGGCTCAACCCCAGCGTGTACGGCTGAAGCATGCCCCTCCATGAGATCTTCGTCGGTCTGGGCGTCCTGGTGGCCTCCGTGATCTTCGTACGGGAGGCGAGAAGGCGTGGCGCGCTCAACGAGCAGTCGCTGATCGCGGTCGCCGGGGCGCTGGTGGGCGGGGCTGTCGGGATGCGCCTGGCGGGCTGGCTGGAGACGCTCGACCTGCAGGACCTCTGGCTGTCCGGCTCCCGCAGCATCCTCGGCGGTCTGACCGGCGCGTACGTGGGCGTCCTGGTGGCCAAGAAGCTCATCGGCTACAGGGAGCGCACCGGAGACCTGTTCGCCCCGGCGGTGGCGCTGGGCATGGCGGTGGGGCGGATCGGCTGTCACCTGACCGAGGCGCCGGGCCGGCCGACGGAGCTGCCGTGGGGCGTGCACGCCCCGCCGACCACCCCTGAATGCCCCGGCTGCCTCACGGGCGAGGCGATGCATCCGTCGTTCGTCTACGAGATCGTCTTCCAGCTGGTCGCGTTCGCCGCGCTGTTGTGGGCCCGCAGGCGGCTGACGCGGCCGGGGGAGTTGTTCACCCTGTACGTCGCCGCGTACGCCGTCTTCCGGTTCCTGGTCGAGTTCACCAGGGCGAACGAGACGGTGTGGCTGGATCTGACCAGACCTCAGTGGTTCCTGGTCCCGGGCGTGCTGCTGCTGTCGGTCAGGCTCGGGTACGGCTGGCGGCGCGGCTACTACGATGCCCTTTTCGAGCGGAAGGTCCTGTCATGAGCGCAGGAATGGGGCTGCGGGGCGACCGCATTCTCCGGTACGTCAATGCGTTCTGCCCGCGTTGTCATGGCCGTGACCTCGATCGGGTGGAGCGGCTGAGCGGCTACCTGGCCGAGCGAGACGGCAAGGTCTGGCTGGAACGCGGATGCCGCGAACACGGATTTATCCGGACTCTGTATGACGAGGACCCGGAGATCCTGGCGTACCTCGAAGAATGGACCGCCCCCACCAAGCAGCACATGCCCGACGTGGCGGGGAACTTCCTCCCGATCCCCGAGGCGTACCTCCACGGCCTCCCCGAGACGCAGACCCAGCACACCTGCATCCTGCTCGAGGACATCGCGGAGGCCTGCAACCTGCGCTGCCCCACCTGCTTCGCCGACAGCTCGCCCGACCTGTCCGGCGTCGTCCCCGTACGCGACATCCTCGCCAACGTCGACCAGCGCCTCCAGCGCGAGAACGGCAGGCTCGACGTCCTCATGCTGAGCGGCGGCGAGCCGACCCTCCACCCCGAACTCGCCACGCTCCTCGCCGAGCTCCAGGACCGCCCGGTCACCCGCATCCTGATCAACACGAACGGCGTGCTCATCGCCAGGGACGACGCCCTGCTCGACCTGCTGACCGAGCACAGGGAGCGCGTCGAGGTCTACCTCCAGTACGACGGTTCCGCCGAGGCCTCCAAACACCACAGGGGCGGCGACCTGACCCGCATCAAGGCGCAGGCCGTACAGCGCCTGTCCGAACGCGAGATCTTCACCACCCTCGTCATGACCGCCGCCCTCGGCGTCAACGACGGCGAGATCGGCGACGTCGTACGCCTCGCCCTCGACACCCCCTACGTCGGGGGCGTGTCGCTCCAGCCCCAGTTCGGCTCCGGCAGGTCGGGCACCATCGACCCGGAGGACCGCCTCACCCACACCGGCGTGCTCAGCCGACTGGGCCCGCAGACCGGCGGCCTGGTCACCTGGCGCGACCTGACGGCGCTGCCCTGCTCCCACCCGCACTGCTGCTCGGTCGGCTACCTCATCCGCGACGACGCCCAGGAGTGGCGTTCGCTGACGGCGTTGATCGGGCACGACCGGCTCAAGGAGAACCTGGGCCTGGTCTCCAACCGCATCGCCGACACCGAGATCCCGCGCGAGCTGCGGCTGGCCGTACAGGAGTCCCTGCTCGGACTGCTGTCGGAGCAGTCGTCGCTCTCGCACCCGCAAATCGGCGACCTGTGGCGAAACATCTGCGAGAACTGCGATCTCGGCGTCTCCACCCTCCTCACTCTGGCGTCGTCGGCCCTGCCCGGCCGGCGCAGGAAGTTGCGCAGGATGATGGGGGAGCGGATCGTACGCATCACGGTCAAACCGTTCATGGACATCACGACCATGATCGAGGAACGGCTCACGCAGTGCTGCGTGCACGTGGGTACGCGAGCCGAGCAGGACCAGTGCGCGCCGTTCTGCGCCGTGCAGGCCTGGCCGCAGTTGTCGCGGCAGCGGTTGTCCGCGGTGGCCGCGCGGCCCCGGGCTCCGTTCGAGGTGGTGCAATGAAGAAGGAGCCGTACGATCCGCTGCGGTTGTGCGTGTACGCGACCGTGGCGCTGCTGGCCTGGCTGCTCGGGCCGTGGGCGGTGCTCGGGTTCGCCGTGCTGGGGTTCGCCGGCTATTGGAGGGCGCGGCGAGCCGGGCTGACCCGGAGCAAGTGCCTGCTCAGGGACACTCGGCTCGTGCTGGCCTACCTCGCCCTCATCGGCCTGGCGGCGCTCGCGGCGATCATCCTCTGACCCGCCGCGGGACTATTCGGCGGGTACGTACAGGATGAGAACCTCGGCGACGCAGGCCGCGCGTCGCTCGCCCTCGATCTCGATGGTCATCTTGAGAGTGGACAGGTAGCCGGCGGGCGTGCCCTTGACGTCGGAGAGCTCGCCGGCGGCCCTGATGCGCGCGCCGACGGGGACCGGCCGGGGGAAGCGGACCTTGTTGAGGCCGAAGTTGACGGCCATGGCGATGCCGTCGACCTTGACCAGCTCGAACATGAGCGACGGCAGCAGCGACAGGGTCAGGTAGCCGTGGGCGATCGTGCCGCCGAACGGGCCCTCCTTGGCGCGATCGACGTCCACGTGGATCCACTGGTGGTCATGGGTGGCGTCGGCGAAGAGGTTGACCTGGTCCTGGGTCACCGTCTGCCACTCGGTGGGGCCGAACTTCTCGCCGACGGCCGCCTTGAGCTCCTGAACATTCGCGAAGGTCCGCATGGTCACGAACGCTATTGCGCGGGTGGCGCGGCTGCCAAGTTCACCACCTGCGCCGTGGCGGGGGCGTGCCCGGCGTACATGACCGTCGCCGCGGCGGCCGCGAGCGGTTGCGAAGATCTTTACTCGAAAACCATCGCATAGATGTTCGAGTCCGCGCTACAGTCTTAGATACCGCAATCGAACAAGGGTTCGGCCTGGTGGGAGGGGGTGTGTCCGATGACGGTGCTCGCGCCGCCCCCTGTCCGGACACGCCGTAGCACTTTCTTCCCAAATCTAAGACGGCCGCTATATCCGGCAATAGAGTCCGAGAGCGTGGATCCTGTGCGCAACCCCTATGCTCCCGGCGCCGGGCAGCGTCCGCCGGAGCTCGCCGGGCGCGATCGAGAGCTGCAGCAGTTCGAGGTCGTGCTGGAGCGAGTGGCCCGTGGGCGGCCCGAGCGCAGCATGGTCGTCACCGGCCTGCGGGGGGTCGGCAAGACCGTCCTGCTCAACACGTTCAAGTCCATGGCCATGCAGCGGTTGTGGGGCACGGGCAAGATCGAGGCCCGGCCCGACCAGTCGATCAGGCGGCCGGTCGCGGCCGCTCTGCACATGGCGATCCGCGAGCTGGCCCCGCGCCACCGCGCGCCCGAGCGCATCGAGGAGTTCCTCGGGGTGCTGAAGGCGTTCGCCATGCGCGATCCGTCCGCGGCCAAGGGCACCTCCCACTGGTCGCCCGGCATCGAGGTGCCCGCCAGCCGCGGGCGCGCCGACTCCGGCGACCTGGAGATCGACCTCACCGAGCTGTTCGTCGACGCCGCCGGCGTGGCCACCGACCTGGCGGTGGGCATCGCCCTGTTCATCGACGAGATGCAGGACGTGCAGCCCGCCGACGTCTCCGCGCTCTGCGCCGCCTGCCACGAGCTGTCGCAGACGGGCGGGCCGCTGATCGTGGTCGGCGCCGGGCTGCCGCACCTGCCGAGCGTGTTGTCGGCCAGCAAGAGCTATTCCGAGCGGCTCTTCCGCTACGCGCGCATCGACAAGCTCGACCGCGACGCCGCCGACATGGCGCTGATCCTGCCGGCGCGCGAGGAAGAGGTGGAGTTCACCCAGGAGGCGCTCGACGCACTCTACGAAGCCGCCGACGGCTACCCCTATTTCGTCCAGGCCTACGGCAAGGTCGCGTGGGATCTCGCGCCGCGCAGCCCGATCACCATCGACGACGTCAAGGTCTCCGCACCGGAGGCCGAGGAGGAGCTCGCCGTGGGGTTCTTCGGCAGCCGCTACGAGCGGGCCACCCCTGCCGAGCGCGACTACATGCACGCCATGGCGCAGATCGGCGACGAGCCGGTCGCGACCGCCGAGGTGGCCGACGCCCTCGGGCGCAAGCCGTCCAGCCTCTCTCCCGCCCGCGACAGCCTCATCAAGAAAGGGCTCATCTACAGCGCCGAGCGCGGCCTGATCGCGTTCACGGTGCCGCACTTCGGCAAGTTCCTGCGCGCTCAACCGATCTGAGCGACGCCCCTAGACCTCTATTGGGCTGTCTAGTGGGGAAGCTAGACAGCCCAATAGAGCTATATCAGCCTGCCTGTCGAGCGAAATCTAACGCTCTCTAGCGTCAGGCCGATACCGGCGTATATTCCGTCAGAGACTCGCTGCCCTCCGAGCCGACCACGGCCATCCGCACCGCCGGACGCCTGCCGCTCAGATGGACGGCGAAGACGACGTCGTCGTTGTCCTGGTTCTGGAAGGCGAAGAAGCGCCAGCACAGCTCGCGCCAGCTGTCGTACGGCTCCGGCGACCTCAGCCCGTCGCGGTGGGCGCGCCAGGCGCCACTCGACCTGAGCCGGGCGAGCGTCGCCGACTGCGACGGGCCGCGCCGCTGCTCGCACGGGGCACGGAAACGGGCGCGGGCGATCAGCACGTCGATCTCCGGCGACAACACGAGCACCAGGGCGACCCCCGCGGCCGTGAGCCACGACGGGTTCAGCACGGCCACCCAGCCGGGCACCGGCGCCAGCACCGACACCCCGGCGATCCCGGTCAACGCCGCGGTCCGGCCGATCGAACGCCAGCCGACCGGCGCCGAGCTCACCTCGCCGAAGCAGCCGCACCCCGCGTCCGGCCGCCGCCTGCGCAGCTCCAGCAGCACGTACGTCGACATCGCGAAGAAGGCGACGGTGGCCCACCTGAAGATCGTATGGCTGGTCGCCAGGAGACCCGCGGCCAGCACCAGTTCCACGGCCGCGCACACCAGCAGCGCGGGGGCCCGCAGGCGCCCCGGAACCAGGACCGCCGGACCCAGCCTGGCCAGCTCGCCCGGCTCACCTCCCAGGCGGACCGTGACCACCTTGGCCATGGTGCCCAGAACGAGCAGCACGACCAGCAGCGGGAGCTGCGATTCCCACACGTGCGTCACCCCAATCCGATCTGAGCATTGAAGCATCCGTTGACCAGGTCCCCGCCGAGTTCCACATAGGAGAACGGCGACAACTCCACGATCCGCCCGCGCGGCGAGGTGTCGCACTCGACGCACCGGTCGCAGAACCGCCCGGCCACGCATCCGCACGCCACCACCGGAACGTCGGCGGAGCGGGTGGAGCACACGTTCGTGACCCGGAGCTGCGACCCGACCGACAGGTACGGCAGCCCGGCGCACGACACCCCCGCCTGCGCGCAGCCCGTGTCGGTACGTTCCAGCATCGGATAGGCCGCGCCCCGCTCCTCCTGGTCGAACGTGTCGGACCAGGTGGCGGTGCCCGAGATGCCGGCCGGCATGCCCCCGTGCACGTGCGGCGGCGCGGGAACGGCCCGTGCCGGGTAAGGGGGCTGGGAGGTGGCGGGCAGCAGCGCCAGGCTTCCGCCGTCCTGCCTGATGCCGATGGCGTCGAACAGGTAACCGGGTTCGAACTTGGGATGCCGTACCTGCAGGCGTCCTGAAGCCCGGTAGGGAATGGTGATCGTGCGGTGGCCGCGGTGCGGACCGCAGTCGAGCTCGACCGTCAGATCCCTGCGTCCTTGGACGGACAGGATCGTTCCCGTGATGCGCGTGGCGTCGGCCCAGATCCGCTCGACCACGCGCCCGTCGCGCAGGGCGCGCATCAGGACCATGGATCCCACGGGAAGGTCGGTCGGCGCCGCGTCCTTTCCGTGCCAAGCGGTGGCCCACGGCGCGATCACGAGCCGTTCCTCGGCGCCGTCGGGGGTCTCGATGATGATCAGATGCGGACTGACGTCCAGGATCTCGCCGGCGACAGCGCGTAAGGGGTCCGCGTCGTCCGGAGCGGGATCCGGCGCGCGGCCCAGTACGGCGGCGGCGAGCACCCGGCGGCGCTCAACGCTCGGATACCCCATGCGCCCTCCCTCGTCGGGTACTAGATTCACACGACTTGGGGGTGGCTTACACCGTACCGGGGCAGACAAGAGCAAAATACGCAACCCCGGGGAAGTGACTAGACACCCGGCGGCGTACAAACCGCCACCGACCTTGACGGACCTTTGTCGTGGGCGGGCCGAAACCTGAATTCCGGTTCAGGCCCAATAGGGCATCGGGCTGCGATTCTGGCCACGATGCAGACCACCAGCTGGGAAGACGAGTTCCGCGAGTACGTGCTGGCCCGCGGGCCGGCGCTGCTGCGTGCCGCCAACCAGCTCACCGGGCATCCGCTGGACGCCGAGGACCTGCTGCAGAACGCGCTCACCAAGACGTACCTCGCCTGGGACCGCATCGAGGACAGAGGGGCACTCGACGGTTACGTACGGCGGGCCATGGTGAACATCAACATCTCGCAGTGGCGGCGCCGCAAACTGGAGGAGTATCCCGCGGCCGACCTGCCCGAGACGACCACGCACGAGTCGGTCGGCGGCGGCGAGGTGCACGAGCAGCTCGAACAGGCGCTGGAGGAACTGCCCGAGCGGATGCGGGCGGCGATCGTGCTGCGCTACTACGAGGACATGACCGAGCCGGAGATCGCCAGGACGCTGGGCATCAGCGTCGGCACGGTCAAGAGCACGGTGTCGCGGGCGATGGCCAAACTGCGCAGCGCGCTGCTGCCGTCACGATGAGATGCGCTCCTCGATCTCCTGCGCGCCCGCGGTGGCGCAGGGGCGTACGACCGCTCTGATCTTGCGCAGGCTGCCCAGGAACGCCTCCAGCTCGGACCTGCTCAGCAGCCCGGTGAGGGTGTCGTCGATGTCCTGGAGGTGCCGCGGCACCACGACCTCCAGCCGCTCGCGCCCGGCGTCGGTCAGCACCGCGTAGGAGGCCCTGCGGTCGGTGGGGCACGCCTCGCGGCACACCAGCCCTTCGCGTTCGAGCCGGTCGACGACCCGGGTCACGCCGCTGGTGGACAGGCCGGTCTGGGCGGCGAGGTCGCTCATCCGCAGCCGCTGCCGGGGTGAGCGGGCCAGCCGGATAAGGGTCTCGAAGTCGATCTCGGACAACCCCGCGGCGGTCAGGACAGGTTGGAACCGGGCCATCAGTCCCGCGTACACCTCGCTCAGCAGTCCGATGGCCGTCAGCCGGGAGTCGTCGAAGTTCAGCACACTCACACCCTATCCGACGATAGTTGACGGTCGGAATATTCCTCGTGTAGATATTTGTTGTCGCAGATAACGACACCGAACCCCTTCCAAGGAGAACCTTCGATGACCACTCGCACCTGGGAGTCCCTGACCATCCCCGCCGCCGGCACGTACAACCTCGACGCCGCGCACACCACCATCGGGTTCGTGGTCAAGCACATGATGGTCAGCAAGGTCCGCGGCACGTTCGGCTCCTTCAGCGGCTCGGTCACGATCGCCGACAACCCGCTGGAGTCGTCCGCCGCGCTCACCATCAAGACCGAGAGCATCTCCACGAGCGTCGCCGACCGTGATGGCCACCTCCGCGGCGACGACTTCCTGTCCGTCGAGAAGTACCCGGAGATCACCTTCAGGAGCACCCGCGTGGTCGGCCACAAGGACGACGAGTTCACCGTCGTCGGCGACCTGACCATCCGCGACGTCACCAAGGAGGTCGAGCTCAAGGTCGAGTACGGCGGCGTCGGCACGAACCCGTGGGGCCAGGCCGTCTGGGGCTTCTCGATCACCACGGAGATCGACCGCGAGGAGTTCGGCCTGACCTGGAACCAGACCCTGGAGACGGGCGGGGTGCTCGTGGGCAAGAAGGTCAAGATCGAGATCGAGGGCGAAGCGAACCCTGCCTGACGCGGCCCATGCGTTACGGTTATCCACAGCCCTGAAGCCCGTCCACGCTGTGGACGGGCTTCATCCACAGACAGTTACCCACAGGCTGTTGATAACTCTTGGCGAAGCCGGGCGACGAATCGCTTTGCCGCCTCGCCGGAAGGCCGGTACGCTGTGCTGAGCCGCGGTGGCTTCCAGGAGGATTCGCCTAGTCAGGTCTATGGCGCCGCACTGCTAATGCGGTTTGGTGGCAACACCATCCGGGGTTCAAATCCCCGATCCTCCGCAGGTGAAAGGCCCTCTCCCTTCGTTGGGGAGAGGGCCTTCTTGATCTCCAGAACCGTCATAGTTGCAGGCTTAGTTGCAACGGCTACAAGTCTCCCCAGAGGGGGACGGGTGTAGCGCTCGGTGGTCGTCACGCGGGTGTGACCGAGAACCTGCTGTACGACTCTGATGTTCACTCCCTGCTCGATGAGGAGAGTCGCGGCGGTATGCCGCGCGTCGTGGACCCGGACGTCCCGAACGTGGGCCTGCTTGAGTATCGCTTGCCAGAGCTTCCGGTCCTCGGTGCGCTCGATGGGGGTGCCGAGCTTGGTCGCGAACACCAGGTCATGATCCTGCCATCGATCGCCGGCCTTCTCCCCTTCGGCGTTCTGTATCTCGGTGCGCCTTGAGTTGGGCGAGGAGTTCGAGCGGGCACTGAAGGGTCAGTTTGCTCCTGCCCTTGCGTTGCCGGAAGACCACGCCGCCGCTGTGTCGCTTGGGGCACTTGTCCGCGCGGCGAACACAGCCCTTGAGGCAGGGGAGCTTGTAGCAGACCTGGCCCGGCTTGGAACAGACCGGCTCGCACGGCAGTCCATGTCTGTGGATCTTGCACTTCTTCTGGCGGGGGCGGCGATGCCACTTCTCGCCGCACGCGCGCGGCGTTGACGTACGGGGTGACGGTGATGCCGTCGAACTCGACCAGCGTGAACGGCAGCCCCCGGCATCGGGGACGGCGGTCCGGCCGTTGGCGGAGGCGTCGAAGTCCTTGACGGGCTCGACCTCGCCGACGACGTAGCAGCCGTGCGGGCCGACCATGGCGAAGGTGACGGGGGCCTTGCAGAGCCGTACTCGTGCCGGTCGGCCGGAAGCAGCACCTCGACCACGGCCAGCGGACGACCAGAGGCGTCACGGACCGCGCCGAACACCGCCAGCAACGGCACGTTCTTCGGCATGCCGAGCTGCATGGTCTCCTGGGCGGTGGGCATGCGCGCGGTGATCTGCTCCACGATGTGATCGAAGCGCACCCCCTTGCGCATCGTCAGATGCTCCCGAATGCCCTGCGGCAACGGCTCGCCACTGGTCAGGTCGATGCCCTCCGACAACTCCGGCGGCAGCCACAACGAGACCAGCTGACTCGACTCGCCATCCCGCAGCACCACCCGCCGGCGCAGGAACGCTTTGCTCGTGGGCGCCGTCTTCAGCAGCGCCGCCACCCGGCAGGCTCACCGCGCCGGCCTCGACCAGCTCACCAGGGTTGCCGGTCTCCGGGCTGGTCAGGTACGCCTGTCCGGGACGGTTGGACTCCACCGACGCCATCGCGGGACGGCCGCGTACGAACCGGCCCTTGCCCTGCTGCGACTCGATCCAGCCCTGCTCACGCAGCACCCGCAGCGCCGCGACCACCGTGGGCCGGGACACGCCGAACTCCTGGATGAGCTGGTGCTCGCTAATTGGTAGTAACCCGGGTTCAGCCCGCTCGTCCACACGTTCCACCGACGTGCAGGCGAAGGCCCGGCAGGTGGCCGGCGGAGGGCACGGGGGGCGACCCTCCATGGACATGAAACGCGACCACCTGCCTGGTGAAAAGGCACGACGAGATGGGGAAGGACCTGCCCCGCACCTCTCTGCACGGGGCATCACCACCCCGCCGCGCCCGCTTGCTACTTGGCGATGTACTCCGCCAAGACGTCCGCAGCGCCCTCGACGTCCGCGACCGGGTGCCGCTTCTCCGCGTTCTGCCAGGAGTAGTAGGCGCCGCCGTACCCGACGAACACCCACACCGGCATCCCAGGCTCAGCCCGGTGCACCATCAGAGCGCTGTTGTTGTCCCGCAGCACGGCATGCACACCCCGCCTGGCGAGCTGGTCGTGCAGCCGGATGAGGGCGTGCGCCTCGTCCTGCTGCCCGAAGCCGTTCAAAGCCGCCTGCATAATCGAATTCATCTCCCGCTCCCTTCGCCCGGCCTCCGGGGCAGTCGAGACACCGCCGTTCCCCCTCGCAATCTCATTCGTTCTCGCGGTCGCGGATGAGAAGCGCGCGTCGCGAAGCGCGCAGCTTGAATCCGCGTCCCCGGCATGCGGGGCAAGGTATGCTCTCGCTGTTCTCATCTGGCCGGGTCACCGTCGCCATCTCCTCGATTCATCCGGCGTTCCCTGTATCGGGAGGCCGCTTCACGTACCTTGTTGGTTGATGGCAAGTCCACCGGCAAATGAAGGCAGGCAGCACCCCCGAACGATCCCCTTTGATCCCCCTCTTGAGCCCCCAGGTGGGAGGAAGCCCCGCAGATGCCCGAGAACATTCCCAATGTCCAACTTCGTGCGTGGCGTAACGAAAAGCGGCTCACCCGCGCGGAAATGGCCGACCGAATCAACCGCACACCCATCGGTATTTCGGAACGCCTTACCTGTGACGAGGAACGCATCCGGCGCTGGGAAGCAGGAGAAGTGCGCTGGCCACGCACGCCCTACCGGCTGGCACTCACCCAACTGACCGGGCTACAACCGAAGGCATTGGGGTTCTCCCAAAACAAGCGAGCGAGCCGCCTTGTCGAGGCTTCTTTCATGCCGCCGATGGACGCCCTACGCGCCGAAGCCGACCTGTACGGCACCATGGAACTCGCCCAGCAACTCCAGGCATCCGACGTCGGCACCGGCACCCTCGAAGCCCTCGCCGAAGCCGTCAACCTGCTGTGCCGCGCCTACCCCGTAGTCCCGGCCGCCACCCTCCGAGACCGCACCCAGAAACGCCTCGCCCAAGTCAACCGGCTGCTCAGCGGACGACTCACCCTCGACCAGCACCGCGAACTGCTCGTCGTTACCGGCTGGCTCACCGCCCTGCTCGGCTGCGTGCACTACGACCTCGGAGAACGCGAGGAAGCAGAAACCGCCCGCCGAGCAGCCTTCGAAATGGGCCGCCAAGTTGGACACGGCGAACTCATGGGCTGGGCACACGAGATGTCCGCCTGGTTCGCCCTGGTCGAAGGCCGCTACGAAGACGTCGTCACCGCCGCCCGCATGGGCCAAGCCGTCGCCGGCCAATCCAGCGCCATGGTCCAACTCACCCTCCAAGAAGCCCGCGGCCTGGCCCGCATCGGCGACCGCCGCGAAGCCGACCGAGCCCTCACCCGCGGAGCCGACGTCCTCGGCCAACTCACCATCCCGGAACACCCGGACCACCACTTCGTCTTCGACCACGCCAAGTGGGTCTTCTACGCCGCCACCTGCTACACCTGGCTCGCCGACAACGACCGCGCCGAGGAACACGCCCGCGAAACCATCCAGATGCACACCCGCCCAGACGGCACCAGCAACGCCCCCATGCGCGTCGCCGACGCGCACATCGACCTCGGCATCATCCACGCCCGACGCGGCGACCTCGACGCAGCAGTAGAGCAAGGCATGGCCGCCTTCGACATCGACCGCCGATCCCTCACCGACCTCGTCAACCGGGCCGGAGACCTCGACCGCGCCCTACGACAACGTTTCCGCCGAGAAGCTCTCGCCAATGACTTTCATGAACGCTTCGTCACTGCTCGTCGAGCTCTGACTAGTCGTCATCCTGAACTGCTCGATTGATACTGCTCATATACGCGAGCAAGCCTAATGACCGAATCACTGACATGCTGACCATGGCTGAAACGTTGAAGGCTGACATCCTGCGTGCCTCTTGCGGGACCATGGCCGACTTTTACAGTGCAGCGCGAAGATCGCAAACGAAATAGCTTGGTCGGCCTGAAGTCCGAGGAAAGAATTCTCGAATGGATAGAAAAGCAGGGGTATCCGCTTGAGCTGAAGGTTGCTCATGCACTTCGCGCAAGCCAGGTCGTCTTTGTGGAGCAAGCTGCTTACTACGCAGACTCAAAACAGAGGAGTCCCGGACGGCGGCGGGACACCGGGCCGGGCACAGCACGCCGGCCCCCGCCGTACTGAGGGAACGCACCGACCGCGGTTGCCGCGCCGCCGCACAGATGCAGCTCTTACGATCGCCACTGCATGGCCAGTCGCCGTGGACGGCCGGGGGCGATCGACGATCCGTGCTTCGTTCCTCAGCACGGCTCACCGAGCAGGGTTGTCGCGGTCCGTGCCCGAGCGAAGGTGTTGGCGGACATGCTGTTCTCCTGATACGCGGACAGCCCGATCCTGGGCAGCGGCCATCGAAACTCCAGATGGGTGGCCAATCTTGGTCCCGGTGGACGGCCGGCACGATCTCGGGCTTGTGCCCGGATACAGTCTCTCCGCGTCAACTACTCGAGATTGCCTGGAAGGATCGTACGCTTGCGGGCAAACAAGGGTGTGATCACTGCTCCCGACATCTTCGAGGCCGTCTTCGAAGCCCATTACGAGGAGATCCGGCGCTACATCGGGCGCAGGCTCGACCCCGACGTGGCCGAGGACCTCGCCGCGGAGACGTTCCTCATCGCCTTCAGGCGACGTGAACGCTTCGACTCGGCCGTGGGCGGAGTCAGGCCGTGGCTGTACGGCATCGCCACCAATCTCATCGGCCGCCACCGGCGCGCCGAGGTACGCAAGTACCGCGCCATGGCCCGGACAGGCCCACCGCCTGACGACGAAGGACACGACCAGCGGATCGTGGACAGGCTCAGCGCGAGCGTGTCGGTCGACCGACTGGCTGGGGCGCTGGCGCGGTTGTCAAAGGGGGAGCGCGACGTGGTGCTGCTCATCGCGTACGGCGGGCTGGGCTACGACGAGGTGGCGGCGGCGCTCGGGGTCGCTTCGGGGACGGTCGCGTCCCGGTTGAGCAGGGCCAGGACCAAGCTGCGTGAGGTGTTGGGATGAACGAGTTCCAGGTCATCGACTCGGTGATGCCCGATGTGCCGCCCCCGTCGGCCGACCAGATGGAGGCGGCGCGCATGCGGGTACTCGCGGCCACCCGGGTACCGCCTGCGCCCAGGGTGCGGGCGGGCAGGAGGTCGTGGACGGGGATGGCGCTCGTCGCGGCGGCCGTCGCGCTCATCGTCGGCGCGGTAGTGGCCCTCGTACCTCGACCTGCGATGGAGCCGGTCGCGGTCACACCCATGCAGAAGCTGGAAGCCGCGGCAGCCGAGCTGGCGGCGACGCCCGAGGCGAAGGGCCGCTTCTGGCGACGGGACACCGAGCAGATCATGCGGACGAAGGGCGGCGATGACTACAAGGTCGAGGAACGGGCCATGGACGTCCTCGCCTTCGGACCTGACCGCCAGGTCTACGGCTGGCACGAGCCGATCTCGTCCAAGCCGTACACGGCCGAGGGTCTGAAAGCGTGGCGGCAGGACGGCTCCCCCCGGCTGTGCCCCGCGCGGGGGTGCGACAAGAACATGCCCGCATATTCCTCGACGGACCTGGATCTGGGGCTGGAGCTCGCCGATGGGCTGGAGCCGACGCTGACGGAACTGCGGCACCTCCCCAAGGAGCCGGCGGCGCTCAGGGCACGGCTGCTGGAAAGCTACAACCCCAGGGTGGCCGCCGGGCGCGAGTCATGGCTCGCGGCGGTCGCCTCGCGGCTCATCAACTCGCCGGCGACGCCTGGCACCAGGGCCGCCGCCTACCTTCTCCTGGCGAAGGCGCCGGGCATCAAGGTGGTCGACGACATTCCGGGGACGTTCGGGCTCGACGGGCTGGCGCTCCAATCCAAGGAGGGACAGATCGTGATCGACCGCGGGACTGGCCAATTGCTCGGGAGGCAACGGCTGACTCCTGAGGGCGTCGCCTGGAGCGCCGAAATCGTCAGGAAGGCGGGCTGGAGCGATGTGCGGCCGGTGCCGCCTGCCAAATGCGTAGGCTGTACGGCCCGGCTCTAGAACACGTGCACCGGTCCGCTCACCGCTCTGCTCACGCAACTCAAAGACCAACCGAACCGCACGATCACGCAGCTCAACGGAGTACTTCCTCGGGGGTGCCATGGTCCCTCACCCTTCCAGGTGTCAGGGCCTCCAACGAACCCGGGGCGGCTCACGATCGTCAGACGGCGGCGGGCAAGGACCAGCGCTGTCAGGGCAGCAGCCACGCACACCGGGAAAGCTGCGACGAGGTAGGACATCGGCGGATGCTAGCTCAGACCGGAGTTGTCGGGATCGTCCGGGTCGAGGTCCATGCGGGCCAGGTCGTTGCGCGAGCTGATGCCGAGTTTGGGATAGGCCTTGTACAGGTGATAGCCGACGGTGCGAGGGCTGAGATACAAGCGGGCCGCGATGTCGGCGTTGCTGAGCCCGGCCGCGGCCAGCCTGACGACCTGCAGCTCCTGCGAGGTGAGCCGGTCCAGCAGTCCAGACGTCCGCTCCTTGGGCTGGGAGGTCTCGCCGGTGGCGCGCAGCTCGGCGCGGACGCGGTCGATCCAGGGGGCCGCGCCGAGTTGTTCGAAGATGTCGAGCGCGGACCGCAGAAGCGGGCGAGCCCGGTTGCGCTGCCGCCTGCGGCGCAGGAACTCGCCGTAGAGCAGATGGGTGCGGGCCGCTTCGAAGGGGTAGGCATCGTCCTGCCGGTGCAGGCGTATGGCCTGCTCGTAGTGCCGTTCGGCCTCCTCGCCGTCGGCAAGCTGGGCCTGACATCGTGCCGCGATGGCCACGGTCCACGGCTGGCCCGTAGCGTGCGCCCATCGCCGCAGCCGGGCGAGAGGGGCTACGGCGAGGGTGGGGTGGCCCTGACGGACCGCAGCCTCCACGAGAGTGGCGGTGCCGAGGCTG
This sequence comes from Nonomuraea mesophila, assembly GCF_004352805.1. Lineage (NCBI taxonomy): Bacteria > Bacillati > Actinomycetota > Actinomycetes > Streptosporangiales > Streptosporangiaceae > Nonomuraea > Nonomuraea mesophila. The sequence continues at coordinate 23,016 of NZ_SMLD01000084.1, read as the reverse complement.
TGATCGATGGCCGGATGGTGGCGCATCAGAGCTTGGGGAACCCGCGCGAGGCGGCGCAGCACCGCCTCGTACTGTCCGTTTCCCAGGTCCAGCAGCGCGCGTGCATACACGCATTCGATGCCGCGCTCGCTCACACCGTCGGCGAGGATGTCCTCGGTCAACTCGGCACACCGTGCCTGGTCGCCCTCGATCGCCGCCACGCAGGCCAGCAGTCCGGCGTGGTGGCCGACGAAATGGGGCTGTTCGGTGTGGGCTGCGACGCGCAGGCCCTCCTCGCTGGTGGACAGCACGTCCCGGTGCCGGCCCAGGAGCAACTGGGTGCGCGCCAGATGCAGCAGGGCGCGGGGCAGCAGACCGATGTTGCCCTGGGCCTGGCATCGGTCGGCCAGGACCACCGCGCCCTCCTGGCCCGCGTGGATGTCGGCGAGCCACAGGAACCACCACTGCACGGTGATGCGCTGCCAGGTAGCCAGGTTCGCGGTGCTGGAGATCTCGTGGACGAGCGATCTGATGTGGGGGACGGCCTGCGCCCATCGCTCGTCGGCGAGGTGAGCGATCGCCGCGGTGACCTCGGCCAGCATGGGTGACGAGCGGGGCACGATGGCCGTACTGGCGGCGAGCTGGGGCAGCTGGTACGGCTCGCCACCGCTCCAGGCGCTGATCAGTGCGAAGAGGAGCATGGTGGCGGCGGTGTCAGGAGCCTGCTTCGCGAGCCCGGCGGCCGCCTCGACCGTCTCCTCCGGCCGGGCCCGCAAGTCCTGCTCCTGGGCGATGGCCGCGCGGACCATCGCCAGACCGGCGCGGACCATCGGGTCACGCGCGATCGGCCAGGCACGATCGGCCAGGTGGGTCGCGAAGGAGGTCATCCCCGCATCGAGTGCGGCCTGTGCCGCCGCGTCCAGGCGCCGGGCGCGCTGCCCCAGGTCGGATGTGAGCTGGGCGGCTCGGTGATACGCGGTGGCCACCGCTGCGTGACCGCCCCTGGCGCGAGCGTTCTCGGCGGTGCGCTCCATCTCCGCGGCCACGCTCTCGTCCGCGCCGTGTACGGCGGCGGCGCGGTGCCAGGCGCTTCGGTCGGCCATGCCGCCCTCCCCGAACGCCTCCGCCAGCGCGGCATGAGCGGCCAGGCGGGCCTGCAGCGACGACGAACGGTAGGCGGCGGCGCGGAAGAGCGGGTGGGTGAATCTCAACCGGTCACCGCAGATGTGGACCATCCGGTCGTCCTCGGCCGGCTCCAGGTCGGCGACGTCGGCGCCCAACCGTCGGCCCGCCGTGAGCACGAGGTGCAGATCGCCGCTGTCGTCAGCCGCTGCGGCGAGCAGCAGCGATCGGGTTCGCTCGGGCAGCGCTCTGACCCGCTGGGCGAAGGCCGATTCCAGTTGCCCGGACATGGGGCCGTGGTGGAGGTGGAACGTGGCGCTGGGCAGTTCACCGGCACGCTGCTCGGGCGTGAGGGCGGCCGAGAGTTCCAGCAGGGCGAGCGGGTTGCCCTGAGCCTCGGCCAGAAGGTGGTCTTTGACGTGACCGGCCAGGTCCCCCAGCAGCATGGCGCTGGAGCCCCGGTCCAGGGCCGTCAGCCGCAGGTCCCGTACGTCCGGTACGCCCTCCGCGGGCGTCGGGTACCCGTCTCGTACGGCGAGAAGCAACGCGACGCCCTCGGCGCGCAACCGGCGCGCAACCCACGACAGCACCGCAGCCGAGCACTGGTCCAGCCATTGCGTGTCATCGACCAGCACGAGCAGGGGTTCCGCCGCCGCCACCTCGCCCAGCAGCGACAGGGTGGCCAGCCCGAGCAGGAACCGGTCACTCCTGGCCTGGTCGACCAGACCGAACGCCGCGCCCAACGCCTCGGACTGCGGCCCCGGGAGCTTGTTCCGCAGGTGCAGCACGGGAGCGAGCAGCAGATGCAGTCCTGAGAACGGCAGCTTCGTCTCCGATTCGATGCCCGCACCGCGCAGCACCCGCATGTCCGTGGCGGCGCCGGCCGCGGCGTACTCCAGCAGCGCCGTCTTGCCGATTCCCGCCTCACCTCGCACCACCACGACCCCGCTGTCGCCGGCGCGCGCGCGAGCCAGCACCTCGTCGATGACAGCCCTCTCCGTACTTCTTCCGTAGATTTCAGCCACAGGGAGTCCCGAAAGGTCGTCGAGCCCGCTCAGCTCACATGCGGTTGACGAATGAGCATCCACGTCGGGGACAGGCCCGTGCGGACGGAGCGGAGGGGACGGCGACGCGGCCGAGATCACCCCTCACCCGGTCTCTGCGCTGGGCGGGCCACGCATTCTGCTCGGTCATCTGTCACGTCTCTCCGTTTCGCCGTTCATGACAATCGACTCGCCCAGGCCGAGAAATGTGACACCCGGCCTCTTCCCGTGCGTCGAACCCGCCGGTGAGAGCCGTGACTCCGGGGAGCGGGCCTGGCGTCGCGCGGGCTCGTGACCCGGCTCAGAAGCGGGCGCTCAGGACCGATGTCCAGTCATGTGACGGATGCGTGGCCGGAACGGGCCCGCCAGTCTTGGATCATGCTCGCCGCCCCTGGAACCTCTCAAAGGAAGGAACTGTGCATCAGGGCGCGTACCGCGAGCCGCCGAGAACCTGTCCACGAGTGTCCAGCCATCGTGTGGTGTTGATCTGCAGAACCGACAGTCGTTCCGACAAAGGAGGATTCTTATGGACGCTACGCACGCCGAGAGTCAGAACACGCGGATCGTGGCTGCGCTGGCAGCCGCGGCGTCGCTCGCGCTCGCCCCGCAGGCCCCGCTGATCGCGCAGGCCGCGACCGAGACCGCGGCCGAAGTCGTCTCGACCGCCTCATCCGTCCTGGACAACGCCCTGGCCATCCGCGCGACGGCCGAGCCCGAGGCCAAGATCCTGGCCGGCAGGCACAACCGCTAGGTCCGGAAGAAAGCGGGCGCGGCCGACCACCGCGCCCGTCCAGCGCCGAAGGGACCCTCATGATGTGGCCCACCGAGGAGTGGAGCGCGGCTGCCCGCGACAGCGGGGCCTGGCGACCCGCGCCGTTCCAGCAGTTCTCGCTCAAGCTGCACGGCTGGTGCAACCTGGCCTGCGACTACTGCTATGTCTACGAGATGGCCGACCAGTCGTGGCGGGACCGTCCGCGGAAAATGGACCCGGCCACGGTGGAGCGCGCCGCCTTCCGCATCGCGGAGCATGTGGTCACGCATGGCGTCGAGTACGTCAACGTCGTCTTCCACGGCGGCGAGCCGCTGCTGGCCGGACGCGAAGCCGTCGCCCATGCCGCACGCAGCGTCCGCGCCGCGCTCCCGTCCGGAACCGAGCTCAGCTTCCGGCTGCAGACCAACGGCACGCTGCTGACCGGCGAGGTGCTGGACGTACTGCTGGCCGAGGGCATCGCGGTCGGCGTCAGCCTCGATGGGGGTGCGCGGGCGCATGACAGGCACCGCCGTCACGCCGGCGGCCGTGGCAGCCACGCCGAGGTGACCGCCGGGCTGCGGCGGCTGCGGGCCGAGCCGTACCGGGAGTTGTTCTCGCATCTGTACTGCGTGGTCGATGTGGCGAACGATCCGGTGGAGGTGTACGAGTCGCTGCTGGAGTTCGAGCCGCCGGTCGTCGACTTCCTGCTGCCGGACGGCACCTGGTCCACGCCGCCGCCACTGCGCGCGGCCGGAGCGGATGCGACGCCGTACGCGGACTGGCTGATCGCCGTGTTCGAGCGCTGGTACGGCGCGCCCCGGCAGGAGACGAGCGTGCGGTTCTTCGAGTCGATCATCCAGCTGGTGCTCGGTGGGCAGAGCAGGGTGGACTCCGTGGGGCTGTCGCCGAACGTCCTGGTCGTGGTGGAGACCGACGGGACCATCGAGCAGGTGGACACGCTGAAGTCGGGGTACGAGGGTGCTGCCGGGACCGGGACGAACGTTTTCGACCATCCCTTCGACCGGGCACTGGAGCACCCGGGCATGGCGGCACGTCAGGCAGGGGCGGCCGCGCTGTGCGACACCTGTCTGAGCTGTCCGGTGGCGAGGGTGTGCGGCGGCGGTTACTACGCCCACCGCTACCGCGAGGACACCGGGTACCTCAACCCGTCGGTGTACTGCCCGGACCTGTTCAAGCTGATAACGCACATACATCAGCGGGTCCGGGCGGATCTGCGGTCACGCGCCTCCTGAACGCTGAAGAGCGTAACCTGATCGTCGCTAAGGGGTCGCCGCGCCGCGATCAGATGGGGGAGACCCCACCTGAGCGAGTCATCCGCGGATGTCGGGTGTGGAACAGAGTAGCTTCTCCGCGGCCTGGGTGACCTTGTCCGCGTAGCCGTCGGCGGTGTGGTTGGCCACCTTCAGGGTGGTGTTGACGGCCAGCTGGAGGCGTCCGTCCTGCGTGGTGAAAACCTGGGCGAGGGACCCGGGACCCGACCCGCGAGGGGCGCTGGCCAGGCACGTGCCGGGCTGCTCCTGCGGGGGCCGGTTCTTGGCCTGGGCCCGCTGGAACGCGGCGAGGTCCTTCGCGGTGGAGATGACGCTGCCCGCCGCCCACGCGTTGGTGGCGTTCTGCCGGTCGGTGTCGCGCAGCCTGCCCTTCTCATCAGGGTAGTAGCCGTGTCCGTGCGGGCCCTTGATGCGATGATCGGGCTTGGCGGGCAGATAGGTGCTGGTCATGCCCAACGGCTTCCACAGCCTCTTGGCGAACGCCTGGTCCAGGCTGCTGCGGGTCTTCTCCTCGATGATCAGGCCGAGCAGTACGTAGCCGGTGCTGGAGTAGGAGAACTTCTCGCCCGGATCCTGCTCGCGCGGCAGTCCACGTGAGGTTTTCAGCAGGTCGATCGGTGAGTGGTAGGTGAGGTCGAAGAGGCCGAGCTTTCCGCCGAAGTCGGGGATGCCGGAGGTGTGCTTGAGCAGATGATCCACGGTGATCTCGTCGGCCCGCAGCACCAGGTCCTTCTCCACCACCCACGGCAGAAGGTCGCCGAGCTTGTCGTCGAATGCGAGCTTGCCCTCCTCGACCAGCTGGGAGATCACGGCGGAGGTCATTCCCTTGGTGAGGGACCAGGCCCGGTAACGGGAGTCTGAGGGGATCTTCCCGCCCTTGCCGCCGATCAGGCGGGAGCCGGCCGAGCCGCGGCCGATGCGCTTGCCGTCGTAGAACATCTCGCCGATGACGCCCACCACGGCGGTGTCCTTGGCGAGCTCGTCCATGACCTGCTGCACGTCCCCGATCTCGGGCCGGGCGGCCGCTGAGGCGGTGGCGGGGCTGGTCAGCAGCGTGGCGCAGGCCAGGGAGGCCACACCGGCGGCCGTCGTACGTTTCACGATGTTTCCTCCGAAGTGCGGGTTCGTGAGCTCTTTTATGCACCCGAGGATGTTTCGGCGCCGTTTCCGACTGCCGGTCAACGGCGCCGCGAGCAGGACGTCCACACCGGTGCTGTTGGCCAGATATTCGGTGTTGTGCGCCACTCTGGGGCGCTACATTCGTGCGGTGACCATGCTCAACCAGATCCTCGCCGTCGAGAAGGGCGTCAAGGCCGACGTCCAGCGCAGGGTGTCGGACGTTCACCACACGGTGCAGAAGGCGCCGCTGCTGTCGGGCATCTCGCGTACCTACCAGCCGATCGACGACGAAGGCGAGCAGTTGCCGCCGGAATCGACCAGGGTGCAGGTGAAGGTCGAGGACGTCGTCAAGGACGCGGCGGACGCCCTGACGCGGCTGTTCGACGTCACCGCCACCAAGGACGTCGCGAACTGCTCGGCCAAGGCCGACGTCGTGGTGGACGGGCGGGTCCTGCTGGAGGACGTGCCGGTCACGTACCTGCTGTTTCTGGAGAAGCAGCTCGTCGACCTGCGTACGCTGATCTCCAAGCTGCCCACGCTGGACCCGTCGGAGACGTGGACGCTGGACGCGAACACCGACACGTGGCGCACCGAACCCGTCAAGACGACCCGTACCAAGAAGGTGCCGCGCAACCACGTGCTCGCCGAGGCGACCGAGCATCACCCCGCACAGGTGCAGGTGTTCACGGAAGACGTGGTGGTCGGTTACTGGACGAAGGTCACCTTCTCCGGCGCCGTCCCGCAGCGGCGCGTCAACGAGCTGCTGGACCGGCTGACCAAGCTGCAGGACGCGGTGAAGTACGCCCGGGAGGAGGCCAACGGCATCGAGGTCGTCGACCGGCGGATCGGCGACGCCCTGTTCGGCTACCTGTTCGGGTAGTCTGCGAAGACTCCCGTCCCTCCGGGGGCGGGTGCGCGAGGAGCGCAAGCTGAAGATGAAGCTCAGCCTGATCAACGGTGACAGCGAAGGTTCGATCCCTTCCCCCGGCACTGCGAGCCGAGGTGGCCCAGATGGCAGAGGCAGCCGTTCAGACTCAGACTCTCGCTCCAGATTCAGCATTGCCGTCGGACACCGGTTCGATCGGGTGAGGCAGTGATCGTCGAGATGCGGGTTCGAATCCCGCTGGGTGCTCCACGTGCACCCATGGCTTAACGGCAGAGCGCGACGGCGTAAAGTTCGAACCTTCACTTTTGAACGCTGCTGGTGCACGACATGACGGCTCACAGACCCCCGGGATTCAGGGCATTTCCCGGGGGTCGCTCGCAAGCCGGGGTGTGGCGGCATTGTCGAGGCAACACAAGTGAATGCAAGGTGTGCGGGGTGCCGTCTCGCGGTGAGTATTCCCCCGCGACAAGGCGGGACCTCTACGGGCCGGTAGGCCTGCGACCGCGTTCGCCTGGTCAGGTCAAGCGGTCGAGGCCGAAGCTTGGTTGAGTGAAAGCCGCATGGCCGGGCAGCCGCGGCGAACGCAAAGCGACGTATCCTTCCCCCGCGGGGCTGCGGTTCAACTCCCCGACACCTCGCGCCGGACGTTCCGGCTGGACGGCACGCGCTGGGAGACGCCCGGCCCCGACGACGCCGAGGCTCTGGTCGAAGGTCTCGTCCGGACCGGGATCGTGGTCCGTGACCTGCTCAGCGTCGAGGTGCTGCGGGGTCACCGTCCGGCCGTCTCGGTGCGCACGGCCGAACGCCGGTTCCGCGCCGCAACTGGACTGACGCAGGGCACCGTCCGTCGCATCGAGCGCGCCCGCACGGCGGCGCAACTGCTGGCTGGCGGCGACCCGGCCGCTGACGTCGTTGCCAAGCTCGACTACTTCGACGAGCCGCACCTGGCCCGCGCCTTACGCTCCTACGTCGGACGCACCATCAGGCAACTGCGCGAGGGCGCCGGCGGCGCGATCGCCCTCGACCTGAATCAGCGTTTGACGTCGTAGACCAGCTTCAGGATCCCGTTCGAGTAGCTCTCCGACTCCCGTAGAGTCAGCATGTACTTGTCTCGGTCGGCCCGGCCGAACAGGCTCTTCCCGGCACCGAGCAGCACGGGAAAGACGAGCAGGTTGTACTGGTCGATCAGGCCCGCGTCTGACAGCCGCCCAGCCAGCTCCGCGCTCCCGTGGATGAAGATGGCGCCGCCCTCACTCTCCTTGAGCGCCGCGACGTCCTCGGTCGAGCGCAGGATCGTGGTGGGCCCCCACCCGTTGACGATGGCGTCGTCCGGCAGCGTGGTCGACACCACATACTTGGGCAGCTCCTTGTAGCCGGCGTGGTCCTCCGAGCCGGGCCATACCGCCGCGAACGCCTCGTAGCTGCGACGGCCGAACATCAGCGCCGTCGTGTCGGCGAGTTCCTCACCCTTCAGTGACCAGGCTTCGGGGACGAAGTCGAGGTCCTTGAACACCCATCCGCCGCTGCGGTGTTCTTCTCCCGGCCCGCCCCCAGGCGAGTCAACGACGCCGTCGAGCGACATGAAACCGGTGTAGACCAAGTTACGCACTGTGCTGTCTCCTTGTGCTCGGGCATGTTGCCGGGTCCACGCTAGATCGAGGCCGCGGTTGCCGTCTTGGCCGGAAACGACAACTGGTTCGGAAACTCGTATCTGAACACCGCCGCCGGCGCGTCCTAGGTGGCTGAGGGACCCTCTTTCCCGGCGTCGGGGACCGGGTGGCGGGCGCGGTGGTTGGCGACGTTGAGGCGGTTGCCGCAGAGGTCGGGCATGCAGTAGCGGCGCCGGCCCGCGCGGCTCGTGTCGACGAACATGCCGTTGCACACGGGGGAGGCGCAGTGGCGGAAGCGGTCGTGGCTCAGGGTCCTCAGCACGGCCAGGAGGCCCACCCCGATGAGTACGGCCAGTTCGTCGGCGAGGGAGACCTCCGGAGCGGTCACGACGTGCCACTGCCACCTGCCGTCGGCGTCGCGGTGGAGGCCGGGGCCGATGCCCGCCCTTCCGACGAGTGCGCCGGCCTGCTCGGCGACGTGGTCCTCGTCGGTCGATTCGAGGATGGCGCGGACCTCCTGGCGGAGGGCGAGCACCTGGCCGAGGTCGTCGTGGGACGGGGTGCGGCCGCCGGAGTGAAGGTCGTGGTCGGCCAGGAACCGGGCGAGCGCCGCCGGGTCGGGCAGCATCTCGCCTGCGCTCCGCACCTCCGGTGAGGTGTTGACCAGGTCTGTCGCCACCCCGGCCGCCCACGCGTAACCGGTAAAAGTTGCCTTCAAGCCTTACCTCCTCTACTGTAACCGGAATAAGCTAACTATATCCCTTACATGAGAGGTGGGCATGAGTACGCACACCGCATGGCGGCTTCGTCACCGGATCCGCGTGACCGGTGGCGAGGTCGCCGCCGACGTCTTCGGCCAGGGACCGCCCGTGATCCTCGTCCACGGCACCCCGGCCTCGTCCTTCCTGTGGCGCGAGGTCGTGCCCGTCCTGGCTCGCGAGCACGCCGTACATGTGTGGGACCTGCTCGGCTACGGCGACTCCCGGCTCGCCCAGGGCGCCGTACCGTCGATCGACCTGCAGGCCCGCACGCTCGCCGAGCTCGTCAGGCACTGGGAGCTCGGCGAGCCCGCCCTGGTCGGGCACGACATAGGCGGGGCCACCGTGCTGCGGGCCCATCTGGTGCACGGAGTGCCCGCCCGCCGGCTCGCGCTGCTCGACGCCGCCGTCCTCAGCCCGTGGCTGACGCCGTTCACCCACCACATGCGGGCCCACGCCGACGTCTACCGGACCATGCCCGAGCAGGTCTTCGCCGACCTCATCCGGCCGCGGTTGCGCACCGCCACCCACCGGCCCATGTCCGAGGCCGTCGCGGGCGCCTACCTGGCCCCATGGGACGGGGCCGCCGGGCAGCGGCGCTGGATCGATCAGGTCGTGGCCGTGAGCGACGACGACACCCGCGACCTGGAGGCCAGGCTGCCCGAGATCACCACTCCGACGCAGGTGTTGTGGGGCGAGCACGACCAGTGGCTCCCCCCGGCCACCGCCGCCCGTCTCGCCGCCGCGATCCCCGGCGCCCGGCTGACCGTGATCCCGGAGGCGGGCCACTTCCTGCCCGAGGACAACCCGTACGACACCGCGCAGGCGCTCCTGGGGTTCCTCGGTGACTGAGCGGGGACGGTCAGCCGGCGAACTTCCGCGCGCGGTCGCGGGCCCACCGTACGGCCTGGGTGGCCTGGTCGCCGGTGAAGGGCGAGCCCGGCATCCCGCCCATGCGGTCCACCAGGTCGGCGAAGCGTAGGAGCTCCCGCTGGGCGTGTTCCCGGCAGGCGAGACACGTGACGCTCTCGGGATGGGGCGAGGTCATCGCGTAGGGCGCCTGGATGCCGCAGCCGGTGGTGACGGTGGCCGGCGCGTCGGGCGTGCGGCCCAGCGTGGAGGCGAGCACGTTGCGGAAGTCGGCCCCGGCCTGCAGCACCTGCCGGTCGACGTGGATGTGCGGATCGCCCTCGCTCATCTTCGCCCCCGCCCTCGTCCGGGTCGTTGCACGATCAGACTAGTACGGCGGCCGTCAGATCACCTCGCGCAGCACGTCGTCGACCGGTGTGGCGCCCACCCCGAGGATCTTCTCGGTGTCGGAGTAGTCGACGACGAACGGATGGCCAGGCTTGGTCAGCACTTCGTGCATCTCCCCCCAGAACGGGTTGTCCAACGCGAGCAGGGTCAGGTCGCGTTCGGTCAGCTGTTCCATGCGTGGCTCCGGCGCACCGGCGAGCCGGGCGAGCCGGCGGGCCAGGTCGCGGGCCGACAGGGTCGAGGTGGGCGCGTGCCACGCCCGCCCGTACGCCCGCTCGTCGCGGCTCGCGGCGACCAGCGTGCGCGCGGTGTCGCCGATCGCCGAGTAGCTGTGCGGCACGTCGAGTTCCTGCGGCACGAGGGCGAGCCGGCTTTCGAGAACCTGGCGCTGCACCATGAGGCTGAACACGGAGAAGGCGCCCGCGCCGTAGAACTGTGCGGCCCGCACCTCGGTCACCCTCACTCCCGAGGCGGCGGCCTCCTCCCACACCCGGGCCCTGGCCCGGCCCTTGGGCCCGGTGGCGGCCAGCGGGAAGTCCGGTTCGACCGGCCGGTCCACCGGCCCGTAGCCGTAGAGGTTGCCGAGCATGACGTACGCGGCTCCGGAACGCTCGACCGCGGTCAGCAGGGACGCCGACATGACCGGGAACTGCTCCGGCCACGTGTGGTACGCCGGCGCGGCGGTGGTGAACAGGGTGTGCGCCCCTTCCGTCAGCCGGGTGAGGCGGTCGGTGTCGGTGGCGTCCGCGGCGACCCGCTCGACCAGCGGGTGCTCGGGTCCTGCGCCGCTACGGCTGATCATCCGTACGCGCTCGCCGTCGCCGGCCAGGTGAAGGGCGGTCCTCGTCGCGGTGGCCCCGCGACCCACGATCACATGAAAGGTCATGGCGACCACGATGCCGACCTGCGCCCTCGTGACATAGTGGCCGGAGCGCCGTCTATCCGGAGGATCTGGCCATGCATCGCCTCGCCGCGGTCGTCGTGTCCCCTGTGCTGAGCTTCGACGTCTCGATCCCGCTCATGGTGTTCAACAGCGTTCCGCACTATGACGTACGCATCTGTACGGCACGTCCCGGCCCGATGCCGACCGTCGGAGGCCCGGACATCGTGGTGCCGTACGGACTCGACGAGGTGGAGGGGGCCGACACGGTGATCGCCGTGGGCAGCGGCGGCGAGCCGGCTCCTCCGCAGACGCTCGACGCGCTGCGCCAGGCCGCGGACGGCGGCGCGCGCATCGCCTCCCTGTGCACGGGTGCGTTCGTCCTGGCCCAGGCCGGTCTGCTGGACGGGCGCCGCGCCACCACCCACTGGGGCCTGGCCGGGGACCTCGCCGACCGTTTCCCGGAGGTCGAGGTCCAGCCCGACCGGCTCTTCGTGGAGGACGGCGGCATCTACACCTCGGCGGGCGCCGCGGCCGCCATCGACCTGTGCCTGCACCTGGTGAGGCTCGACTACGGCGCGGCGGTCGCCAACACGGCCGCGCGGCTCGCGGTCGTCTCTCCCGTAAGGCCCGGCGGCCAGTCCCAGTACATCGAGACCCCGCTGCCCCCCGAGCGCGGCACCTCCCTCGCCGCCACCCGGGCCTGGGCCCTTGAGCACCTCGACCGCCCGCTGAGCCTGGCCGACCTGGCCGCGCACGCGAGCATGAGCGTGCGGACCCTGACCAGGCGCTTCCACGCCGAGACCGGGATGAGCCCGCTCCAATGGCTGCTGATCCGGCGCATCGACCGCGCCAGGGAGCTGCTGGAGACCACCCGGCTGCCCATGGACCAGGTGGCCGCCCGCAGCGGGCTGGGCAGCGCCGACTCCCTCCGCAAGCACATGGTCAACCTGGTCGGGCTCACCCCGACGGCCTACCGGGCGGGCTTCACCCGGCTGCCCACGGGCACGTAACCGGCATGGACCGCGAGCGGGCCCGTGACCTGTTCGCCGGCGAGCGGGTCGCCCGTCTCGGCACGGCGGACGGCCGTGGCGTGCCCCATCTGGTGCCCGTCACGTTCGCCGTGTCGGGGGACGACGTCGTGATCGCCGTCGACCACAAGCCGAAGTCGACCACCCGCCTGCGGCGGCTGCGCAACATCGAGGAGAACCCCTCCGTCTGCCTCCTGGCCGATCGTTACGACGACGAGGACTGGGCGCGGCTGTGGTGGGTGCGGGCCGACGGCCGGGCCCGCGTCGTGTCCGGCGGGCCGGAGCGGGAGCGGGCGCTGGACGACCTCGTCGGGAAGTACGCCCAGTATCGCGAACGGCGGCCACAAGGGCCGATGATCCTGGTGGACGTGAGCCGATGGTCGGGTTGGGCGTTCGCGGACTAGCGCGGCACATTCCTCATGTCCATCCCGAGGTCAGCGCGCGATCGCGCCGGGATGCGCGGCGTCGAACTCGGCGAGGCCTTCCGGCGTGAGCCTGAGATAGAGGCCCTTGTCGACGTCTATCACCAGCGGCTTGCCCTTGCCGTAGAGCACGACGGAGATGTCCAGTTCCAGATACGTGTTCTCGTGCTGCTCCTCCAGAAAGTTACGTTCGATGATGTTGGCGTTCCGCGATGCGGCTTCGTCCCCGGTCTTCGTGCTGCCGCCGATGCCGCCGTAGCCGAGGTTTCCTTCGCCGCTCGATCCGGCGGATCCGCCTCCCCGGGCGGCATGGCCCCGGCCCTGCCCCTGCCCGTGCCCGGTGGTGCTCATGGTCTGCGCGTAGACACGCTGCTTGACGAGCGCGTTCGTGATCTCGTGGGCCCTGTTGACGTCGATCCCCACCTTGCCGACGCCTGGGACTTCATAGCCGTGCGCGAGCAACTGCTCCACATGGGCTCGCATGGTTCTTTCCTTGGCGGCCTCGGCGAGGGAGATGCCGGCCGGGTGAGACAGCTCGAATCCGCTGGGTCGGTTGTCCAGCGAGGGCACCTCCTCCCGGAGCCTCGGAGGCACCGCGGCCACCGGCGCCCACTGTTCCACCACTGTGGCGGCGGGGAAGGCGACCTGGCTGACGGCCCCCTTGGGCACCCCGTTCCCGAGTGTGGTGGCCATCGCGTTGGGTCCTGCGGGCTCCGCCCATCGTGGGTTCGCGGCGAAGACCGGTGTACCCGCCGTAACCCTGGTGCCGTGCGGAACCTCCGTGGTGAGATGCCCCGGCACGAGCAGGCCGAGATCGCCGTCTGCGACCGCCCTGGATGTCGACGTGACCCCGACACGTTTGTCGAAGAGCGTCACGGCTCCGTCGTGTCCGGTTACCTCACCCACCTTGAGCAGCATGTTTCTGGCCACGCCCTGCATGGGTTCCAGGACCGGGCGGACGTGGGCGCGCTCGATCGTGATCTCGTACGTGACCGGGTGCTTGAACTCGTGTGGGGCCTCGCGCGTCTGGTAACGGTTGATGTCTTTCATATTCGTTCCGTGAGCGTCCATGGTGTGGGAGTCGCGGTGATTGGCGTACGCCGCTTCCGCTCCCTCGAGACGGTCGTCCGAGGACCTGGTGTAGCGCGCGAGTGCCTCCGCGCCGTGGTCGGACCCGGCCTCGCGCAGGGTCAGGTCGCCGCTGAGGCGCTCACTGCGGAGCATGAGACCGGTGTCAGGACGCTCACCGACGTGTACTCCGTCACCGATCTCGGCCGTGACCCGGATGCCCACGCGTTCGGTGACCCGGCCGTGGACATCCGTGGCGAACATCCAGGAGGACACCCCGTTTCCGCGGAGTTCCCCCAATTTCGTGGCGAGCGCGTGCTGGCCGTAGTGGCCGCGCAAATGCTCGGCCACCGGGTGGTTCGTGAGCTCCTGGCCAGGGAGGAGCAGGTGTTCGCCGCGGAGCGTCTCCAGGATCTTCGGCAGTACGGCCCGCGCGTCGAGATGCTGAACGGAGGCCGCGCTCATCGCCGCCTCGGGCGCGGAATAGGCGCGGGTTGTGGCCCCTGCCTGCTGGGCGGGTTCAGCGGCTTCCGGGCCTGCCAATCCGTGACGGCGCGCCACCTCGTCGGGAAGGACGACGTCCGTGATCTCTTCCACGCGGACGTACGTGGTCGGGCCACGTTCGACCGTTTCCCCGTTGCTTCTGGTCGGCGTGAGTTCCAGGACGAGGTCTCCTCGATACCAGTGCGAGGTGCTCTGGTCCGAGTAGGTGACCCGGGCGACGTTGCTGCCGCCCACGTAGGAGCTTTCCAGGGTCATCCGCTTCGCGGTGGCGTGCATCCCCGCTCGTGCCACGATCTTTCGCTCGGTTCCTCCGCTTTCCTCGTTGCCTCTCGTGTGACCTGACGTCTCGCCGCCGTGTTCACCGTCGCGGCCGAAGGTGACGCGGGCACCGGCCCTGGCGTGTCCGCCCAGGGTCTGCCTGCTGCGCTCGCTGTCCGCCATCCGCGAGTTGCTGTTGGAGTAGATCTCGTGCTCCACCCCGGTTTCCGACTTGACGTGACGCAACCCGGCCACGTCGGCCTTCACATGCACATCGTGACGCCATTCCCCTCGGTCGGACACCGTGTAGTGCAGGCCGTCGGAGTGGGATGTGATCATGGTTTCCAGTTTGATCACGTCGGTGGCCGTTTCGAACACCGGCGGCACGTCAAGACGCTCCCCGGGCACCGGCAGCCCTGCCCAGTCGGCGTAGACCTTGGCCACCGTCTGGGGCAGATCAGGCATGGCACCCAGGCGGACGGTGGCGTGCAGCCGGTCGTCGTGAGCCAACACATCGGCGGGTGGCTCGACTGACGACTCGATGCGGCCCAGACGCGCGACGTCCTGCGCGAGCACCGGAGACTTCGGCACATGAGTGTTCGGTACGAGGATCTCCGCCTTGCTGCCGTGTACCTCCCACGACGTGTTCGTCACCTCTGTGCCGTCTCTCGAGAGCCGCATCCTGACGTTGAAGGAGAGGTCCCGCGTGATGGTGAAGCCCTCGCTGGTCTCCGTGCGGTCGTATCTCGTGTGGCCGGCGGAGACGCCGACGGTCTCCGCCTTCGTGCCGCTCCCGGTCAGGGACAGGTTCGCCGCGTCGATCTTGAATCCTTCGTTCACCTCGACGCGCGCGACACCGCGCACCTCCGCACGGCCTCCCGCAGAGGTCTCCCGCTGGCTGGTGTCGGTCCCTGACGTGATCCTGCGTTCGTTCACCGTCATGTCGGTCGAGCCGACCTCGTGGCGCCGGCCGAGCGTGCCCTCGGCCAGGATCTCGAAGGTGCAGCCGCCGATCGTCTTGTCATACCTGATCCCGTGCAGGGCGTGGGTCAGGTCGGCTTCCAGGGCCACACCCCCGAAGCGGCTCTCGATGTCGCGCATGAGTTGCCGCCTGATCGCCCGGGGAAGGTCGGGCACCGCCCGATCGACGGCCTGGCGGATCTCCGTGCTGAGGAGTGCCTCAGAGTGGACGCGGATGCCGCTGCCCAGGCCTGTCCCCCGCCCGGCCCCGAGCGTCTCCGGCTCCAGCACGTGCGGGTCGTAGCCACGGTTCGGATGCTCGCCCCCGGCCGGACGTTCACCGAACGGTTCACTGCGGACGAACTCCGCCCGTACGTCGTCGATCTCCCGGTGGAGATCGGCGAGTTTCTGCCGGATGTCGTTGAATTCCCCTTGCGGCCGAAGATCGTGGCCGAAGATGTCCTGCTCCATCCGGGGCGCGTCGCGAGCCGGTATGGTCAGCTCGGCCTTCACCTCCACCTCGAACGTGCCCAGTTTCTCGGTCTCGACCCGCACCAGCATCTGGGCGTCGTACATGGTGACGTCACCTGTCCTGGTCAGGACGGTGTGGTTGCCGTGTGCTCGGTGAGCGGTCGTCACATGGTCCGATCCGAAGCCGAACCCGCCGATGGCCCGTCCGATGATCTCCGCCCTGTCGCCCAAACCGAGGCCGATCTTCCCGCCTGCGTGAACGTTGACGCTCGCGCCCTGCCGATGTGACGTCCCTTCGCTGTCGCGCCGCCCCATGTCGTCTCGGAACATCGTCTCGATCGGTGGCCGCTCGCTTCCGTCAACGGGCTCGATCCGCGAAATCCGGCTGGTGACCTCGATGGAGTCCTCCGCCGACCGCAGCGCGGAGCTTTTGTGCCGGAACGCCTCTGAGGAGACCCCGCTCGACAACAACGACTGGCTGCGGTTCTTCATCCCTTGTTCGCTGAGCACGGTGGACGTGAGGTGCTCGGTGATCCTGACCACCTCGCTCGCGGGCACACCCTGCGACAACGCCCGGCGCTGCACCTCCAGCACCAGAGGAGTGCAGTCCATCCCGGTGATGGCGATCCCGTGAGAACGGAATTTGTGCTCGGCTCCCGCCGGGACCTCGTGGCGAGGCAGCGCCGGTGGGTGATCGGCGGCCAGGAGCGGCCCTTCGCGGGTGAACTGCTCGGGAAAGGGGAGCGTCACGGACAACTCGGGGACCGCCGCCGTTTCTGTGACCTTCTCACCGTTGCGGTAGACGTTCAGGGAGATGTCCGCGACAAAGTAGCGGTGGTTCGCGGAAATGGGTTTGTGGCCGCTGATGATTTCGATGCCGTTCGTGTGCGTCGTGCGCAACGTGCTGCTGATGCCTGTACGAGGCAGGGCGCTCGCCTCGGCCTCGTCCGACGAGTGGTTCAGCGCGCGAACCAGCCCTCCGGTCCGCTCCAGCGAAGAGGCCTGTGAGGACTTGCCCTCAACACCGTCCCCGCCGAACGCGACCGGCTTTTCGGGCGGCAGGCTCGGGTGTTCCACGTGGGTCAACTCGTTCGGCGTCAGCTTGAGATAGATCACTTTGTCTTTGACGTCGAGCGTCACGCCCCTTTGGAGGTGGTCTGTCCATGTGTCACGGTTGCTGCCGGAAAGCGCCTGCGTGAGCCAGTCGCTGATCGCGGCTCGTTCCCGCTTGGTGACACCCGAGATGCCGTCGGCAAGAACCTGGGCCGCCGCCTTCGGGTCCGCCGGGACCTTGACGTCGTGCACGGCCGTTTCGCCCAAGGCGCCGATCTCGACGGAGCGCGGCGGATGGATCTTGGGACGTGGATGTATCTCGGGTTGGTCCTTCCAGACCGCCGGGCCGTCCGGCCGGGCCGACTCGTCACCCGCGTGCCGTGCGGACGTGTTCTTCGACACCGGTGAACCGTCGGGCAGGGCCGACGAAGGGGCGTTCACCACCGGCTGAGGAGTCTCTGGGCCGGCCGCCGGACGGGACCCGGAGACCTCTTTCTGCTGGGGCAGCATGTCAGGGCTCTTCCATACGGCCTGCAAATCAGCCCCGGCCGACGCGTTCGTGGTGGTCCGCTCATTGTGGTTAGCCGCCACGGCCAGGCTCGGTTCACTGCCGGTCTCGGGCGCGCGCGGCGCGGGCGCTGCCGGCCCGCGGTCCGGGCCGGACGGGGAATGTCCGGACGGCGGAGGGCCTCCGGACGGAGAGGCCGGAGGAGGGGAGGGCGAGCCGTCCGGACCGCGTAGCGCTGCCGCGGCCATGTATTGCCCGTCGGCGCCCAGCGCGCTGGACGTGATGCCCTTGGCCAGCATGTCCCAGCTGAAGTGCCCTTGGGCCAACAGGGTGCCCGCGGTCGTGATGCCGCCGGTCAGGGCGAACTGGCCGGCCTGTCCGTACAACGACGAACTGGCCGCCGCCAGCAGTTTCTCGGCCGTGGACATCTCGGCCCTGGTCAGCCCGGCTCGCAGGGCCGGCGTGGACAGCCGGCTCAGCCCGCCGGAGAGCAATCCCATGAGCCCGCCCATGGCGCCCCCGCTCACCGCCGAGATCGCCAACTGCTGGACGTCGATGCCATCCCTGCGGCCCTGTGCGATCTGCAGGATCTGGACGCCCAGGTCCATGCCGGCCACGATCCCCGCGAACAGCGCCATGTTGCGTAGGCACTGTCTGGCGATCTGTGCGACCGTCATCCGTGCGAGCCGTACACGCGGCGGGATGAGCGCCAGACTCGCCCCGCCGCTGGCCAGTGCCGCTCCCAGCAGATAAGCCAGTTGTGCGATCAGCAGCCAAACGGTGACCTCGATCATGTATTTGGCGTACTGGATCTGCACTCCGACGCCGTTGAGCGCGACAGCGGTGGTGACGAGTTGCTTGACCACAGCGGCGACCTGACCGCCTGTCACCGCCTCGACATGGGCGGCGAAGGCGAAGTGGGCTTCCCCATCCCAGGCAGAACCGATCTTGGTCCTGCTCGCCGGCTGCTCGGCTTCCGTGCCCTCGACGAGCCGGTGCGCGGCGATCATGCAGGCGTCGGCCAGCCGGAAGCAGCCCGTCTCGTCCCCCTCCGGCCAGTCCATGCCGACCACCCAGCCGATGTACGGCTTGGCGAAATCGGGCACTGCGAAACCGTCGAAGCCCACGGACGGTCAGTTGCGTTCGCCGGAGGGCCGCTCGGGCCTCTCATAGGTGCGGGCGTTGAGGTTCAGTCCCGAGGCGACGTGATCGAGTTCGTTGATGTACGTCTTCAAGGCATCGAAGATGCCGCGTTCGATCTCTGGCATGCTTTTGGCGAGTTCGGCGCCGTACATGTCGTGGCCGAGCGTGTTCCTGTCCCGGTCGAAGGCGGCGTGGAGGTCGTCACGTGCTTCCTTCGCGTTGCGTTCGAGCTCGTCATAGACCCTGGCCTCGCGATGCAGCGCTGCCCACTCGACGGAGTAGCCGCTCACGGGGACGGCTCCACGGGGCCGGGGAAGAACGCGTCGAGTGTGGCGTGTTGCCCGAAGACCTCCTCGTAGGGCAAGTCCCCCGGGAGAAAGGGCTGCAGCAACTGCTTGCTCTGCTCAGAAACCGCGTCGGTGGCCTTGTTGATCTGTTGCATGATCGTGTCGGCCAGCTGCGAGGGGGACAGAGTGCGATATGCTCGGGGATTGAGTTCGATGTGGCGCACCTGACCGTGTCGGCCCACGGTCACGCTCACCATCCCGTCCCGGGAAGACGTCGTGTACTTCATGCTGGAAAGCTCGTCATATGCTTCGCGAATTCGGGTCGTCTGCTGACTGATCTCCTGCGCGAGCGCACTGATCTCCGCATCGAACGCATCCGCCACAAATGCACCTCCTGCCGGTCTAATGCCAGACTTGCATGTCCTTCCTGTGGCTGCAATGAGTGATCTTCGACCTTCGCCTGCTGTTAACGCTGCGGTCACAGCGCAGGTGTGCCGGCGAGACGGTGACCCCTCTAACTAGGACAGGGAAACGCCCCGGGTGGGGGCGCGGTCACGAGGACGGTGGCCTGGCGATCGCGCCCGGTCCGGGGCGTGGATCCGGTGGTGGCGGTCACTCGGGCATGAGGACCTTGTCGATGACGTAGATGGTGGCGTTCTGCGTCTGGATGTTGCCGCAGACCACCTTCGCGTCGTTGACCGTCAGGTCCTCGCCGGAGCCCTTGACCGTGAGCTCGCCGCCCTCCAGCGACGTCAACGTGCCTTCCTCCTCGAGGTCGGCGGGCGTCTTCTTGCCCTCCACGACGTGGTAGGTCAGAACCCTGGTGAGTTCCTCGTTGTCGCCCATGAGCTGGTCGCGGGCATCCTGCGGGATGGCCTCGAACGCCTTGTTGTCGGGCGCGAAGATCGTGATCTCTTCGGCCTGGTCCAGCCGGTCGGTCAGACCCGCCTCCTGCACGGCCTCGTCCAACGAGGACAGGTCGGGCACTTCGGAGAGCGCGCTCCCGGCCGTCTGGTCGGCGATGTTCGGCAGGCTGCTCTCGAGCGCGGAGCAGCCGGGGCCGATCGGGGCGCCGCCCGGCCCTGGTGATGTGTCCGGCGACGTGCCGGGTGACGAATCCGGCGAGGGGGCCGGTGACGAGAGGGTTGGTGAGAGCGCGGATGCGCCGGTCATTCCGGCAGTGGAGGCGGTCAGCGCCAAGGCCGCCGCGAGAAGCATACGTTTCACTGTGTACCCCCGTGTTCTGTGGCGCCGTACCGGGCCGGGCCTGGCACGGCGTCAAGGTGCCCAGGTTCGCGACCCGGGTCTCCACTACCAGTGTCGGAGGTCATTGAGCATGCCGGAGTTGCATTTGCCCCAAAAAGCACAAAAGGCATAGAACGATACTTTTGCCATATAGGGGATTATGAACTCATAAGGGGCTATTGGTCACTGCTGTGTCACGGTCGGGCGGGCGGGCCGGTGACGTAGAGGCTCATGCCGGTGAAGTCGAACGTGAGGGCGAAACGCTTGAGAAACTCGTGGCCGAAGGTGGCGATCGTGTCGAATCCGAGACGGTCGTCGAGCAACGGCCCCACGATCCCCGGGATCCCCCGGCCCGTCGCGCCGCCGAGCGCCACCTCGTCCGCGACGATCGCACGGTCCGGGCCGCCGTCGGTCCGGGCCGTGCCGAATTTCAAACCCCAGCGCGTGGCCAATTCCTCCGAGGTGGTCACCCCGATGCCGGGCTCGCCCGTGGACAGACAGACCAGGCGCGGTCCATGGCCGTTGACGCTGCCCACCGTGCACGGGAAACGCCCGCCGGCCAGCCACAGCGGCAGAATCTCCGCGTCGTGGCGCGCCGCCTCCACCTTGAGCGCCCGCAGCTGGGACCTGCGGCGCAGGACAAGGGCCCCGCGGACGTGGTCGAAGGTGGTGAGGAAACGGGACAGGACGATCATCCCGATGGTGCCCGCCGCCGGCAGGTCGACGTCCCGCCAGACGACGGGCACGTTGCGCACCTCGACCATTCCCAGCCGGAACGACCGCACGACGCCGAGATACGTCTCCGTGCCGTCCCTCGCACGGGTGGAGGCCACCGCGCGCAGCCGCGCCCGCTCGGCCGCCTCCATGGTGAGGACCGGCTCGGCCACCGTGTCCAGCAGGAACCTCATCGGCGGCGACCCGTCGACCGACGCCTCCACGGCGGGCAGCGGATCCAGCTCCTGGAAGGCCAGCTTGGTGCAGCGCGGGCCGCGCAGGGCCAACGGGGTGTCGCCGGCGGCGGCGTACTGCTCGGCGACCGCGTCCCTCCCGGCCGCCCTCAGCACCGGGACGGCACGGGCGAACTTGTTCTGGCGTACGTAGCAGTCCGCCAGCGACTCCTTGAGCGCGACATCGCCGGGGGCCAGCTCCACGGCCCTGGCCAGATACTTCTCGGCGGTGATGAACGCGTTCGACAGCAGCGCGATGCGGCCGACCTGCGCGTTGGCGTGAGCATCACCCGGGTCGGTGCGCAGGACGTCCGCGTAACCGCGGCGAGCTCGCGCGAAATGGCCGGCGCGGAACAGGCCGTCAGGAGAGGTCAGCATGGTCACACAAGGGGACCAGACGGCGTGTTTCCCCGCTGTTTCCGGCCGCGAGGGCGCCCCATCGGGCGCCCTCGCATAAAACTCTTACTCCTGAAGGATCGACAGGACGTTTCCCGCCGGATCCTTGAACCAGGCGATCGGCGGGCCCCCTTCGCGGAAGACCCCCTTCTCGTCCGTCGGCATGTGCTCGTAACGCTCGAAACGCACCCCCCGAGCCACGAGCTCTTCCACCGCCTTGTCGATGTCCTCGACAGGGAAGTTGAGAATCGTGAACGAGGCCGGCGTGTGGGCGTCGCCCTTCGGATAGATCAGGACGCCGTTACTGCCCTCGATGTGCAGCGTCAGCAGTCCGTACTCCTCGGAAACCCGGAGCCCGAGCGTGCCGCCGTAGAACTCCTTGGCTGCCGCGATGTCGTTCACGGAGAAACCGCTGTACGCCTTGGTCGTGCCGAACATGCTGGCCATGCTGACCACCCCCTTGTCACATTGCCGCGCGGTGCGCCTCGCTGAGCTGGATGAGCTGGACGTAGTTGCCGTCGGGATCGATCGCGGTGGCGAACAGGCTGCCGTCGCGGTCCTCCAGTTCGGCCAGCCACGAAACCCCCAGGCTCTCCATCCGGGCGACCACGGCGCGGGCGTCGGCCACGTCGAAGTTCAGTATCACTCTGCCGGGCTCGGGATTCTTGTCGGCGATGTCCGCCCGCGTGTCGATCATCAGGTGGAAGTCGCCGTACTTCAGCACCCGCAGCACGCCGACGTCGGACTTCTCCTCGGGCTCCAGGGCGGCGGCGTACCAGTCGCGCAACTTGTCGGGATCGGTGCTCGCGAGCAGCATGCTGCCGAGATTGGGTCTCCTCATGGCCGGCTCCTGTGTCGTTGATGTGCCTTCCACCAGGACAGACCGGTCACCCGCGCGAAACTCATCGGCGCCGCCGGAAGTTTTTCCGCGGAGAAACAGGCGCAGCGCGCCCGGCCGGCGGGCGCGCTGCGCGTGTTCATGGAAGGGTCAGCCGGTACGGAGCGTGAGCCCGTACGTGCTCAGGATCTCGTTGACCGGCTGGTGGTACGTCGTGCCGCCGACCCGGCAGTTGCCGGAACCACCGGACGTGACGCCCTGGGCCTGGTTGCCCGAGATGAACGAGCCACCCGAGTCGCCGGGCTCGGCGCACGCGCTGGTGCGGGTCAGGCCGCGCACGGTGCCCTGCGGGTAGGTGACGCTGGCGTTGTGCTGCTGGATGGTGCCGCAGCGCCAGCCGGTGGTCGAACCGGAGCGGCAGATGGACGAGCCGACCGAGGCCTGCGACGAGCCGCGGACCGTCACGGACGAGCCGCCGGAGCCGCGCACCAGCGGCTGCGGGGTGTTGCCGGGCGCGGCGACCCAGGCGTAGTCGTTGCCCGGGAACGACGAACCCTGGAAGGTGCCGGTCGGCTGGCTGGTCCTCGACCCGGCACGGCCGCAGTGGCCGGCGGTGACGAAGCCCGGGGTGCTGCCGCGCGTGACGGAGAAGCCGACGCTGCACCGGCTGGAGCCGATGTAGTAGGCCGAGCCGCCGATGATGTTGATGAACGGCTTCGGCTGCTCGGCGGTCGCCGACACGCTGACCGCCTCCTTGTCCACGCCGGCGGCATCGGCGAGGGCCTGCGCGGCCTCCACGGTGGACGCCTGGACGGAGACGTTGTTGGCGGTGACGTCCACGTACCAGAGGGCGGCACCGGACCTGGCGGGCTCCGGAGCCTGGTCGATCTTCTGGACGATGCCCTCGAGCTCGGCCAGGGTGCGCTTGACGACGACGGGCTGTGCGCCCTGCTCCTCGATGGCGGCGCTCTCGGCGGCGTCGGTGGTCGCGACCATGAGCTTGGAGGCGTCCTCGTTCAGCCAGGCGCCGCCGAACGAGTCGGCGCCGAGCTTGCCGCTGAGCGTGGCCTCGGTGGCCGCGGCGCGCTGCTCGTTGGCCAGCCGGGTCATGACCTGCTCCTCGGAGAGGCCGAGGTCGCGTTCGAGAGCGTCGATCACGGGGGGAGGCGCGGAGGGGGGAGCGGACTG
>NZ_SMLD01000083.1:0-40555 GCF_004352805.1 Nonomuraea mesophila | reverse complement strand
GTGTGGGGGTCGGTGTGGGGTCACGGGCAACCTTTCGAACAAAGATGTCAAAAACATGGTGATCATCACATAAGAAGCCAATTAATGTAAAGATCGTTTCCAGTAACGGGAAGGGGGCCGTCCGCTAGGGAGCTGCCGTCCGTCTCGCTGCGTGGACAGGGGCATGTCCGTACATGAGGTGTCCAGGTGCCAGCGGGTTATGGATGTGGTCTCTGGCGACTGCCGGTGCGGGCCCGGCGGCGGCGTCTCACGTCACCCAGGTGGGGGTGAATGGCGATGACGGGCACTCAAGATCGTGACATGGTGTATCGGCGTTGTGGCTGTGTGGGCGCCGCGACGCGCAAGCGGTTGGGGAATCGCTGCGCCCGGCTGGCGGATCCCACGCATGGCAGCTGGTATTTCGCTGTCCAGGTGACGGATGTGTCCGGACGGCGGAAACGACTGCGCCGTGGCGGCTTTCCCACAGCCGTGGCGGCCCGGCAAGCCGCCCGTGACCTCACTCGGTCGCTGGAGGCGGCACCGGTGACCGGGTATTGCACGGTGGCCCAGTGGCTGCACTACTGGCTGTCGGTGGTTGAGCAGCGGATCCGGCCGACCACGTACAAGGCCTACCGTGATCACGTTCGGTTGTACCTGATACCGCATCTCGGCCTCGTGCCGCTTCGCCGGTTGTCGAGGCGGCACGTCGTCAGGATGTTCACCACGGTGGCCAGGCGCCGAACTCGGTACGGCAAGCCGATCAGCGCGGCCACTCTGGAAAGGATCCGGGCGACGCTGCGTGCTGCGTTGAACGAGGCCGTGCGCGAAGACGTGATCCGTGACAATCCGGCTCGCGGGCCACGGCTGCCGTCGCCACGTCACATCAGCCCTGTGGTGTGGACCCCGCGAAGGGTGGCCGCCTGGCGGCGGACCGGCGAGCACCCTGCCGTGGCAGTGTGGACCGTCGAGCAACTAACCGAGTTCCTCGCCTTCGTCCGTGATGACCGGTTGTTTGCGCTGTGGTGGCTGACTGCTCTACGAGGTCTGCGGCGTGCCGAGGTGGTCGGGTTGCGCTGGATCGATCTCGACACCGACCGGCGCGAACTCGCGATCGCTCGGCAGGTCGTCCACACCGACCATGGCCTGTTCCCATGCCCACCGAAAAGCGCCTCCAGCCAGCGTGGGATCGCTCTGGACCTCGACACCCTCCGGCTGCTGCACCACCAAGAACGAGCCCAGCGCGGCGAACTCGGCCACGATTGGTCGCCCTCGGCCGCGATGTTCACCCGCGAGAACGGCGAGGCGATCGATCCCAACTATCTCAGCTACCGCTTCCACAAGCTGGTCCTAGCCAGTGGCCTTCCCCCGGTGCGGCTGCACGACCTGAGGCATGGAGCGGCGACGCTGGCCCTGGCGGCAGGAGCGGACTTGCGTGTGGTGCAGGGCCTGCTCGGGCATGCCAGCATCGTCCTCACCGCCGACACCTACACCTCGGTGTTGCCGCAGCTGTATCACGACAGCGCCCGGGCCACCGCCCGGCTGGTCCTCCAAGCGGCTCGCAAGACGGCGCGGAAGGTCAACAACGCTCGCCCTGGTACGTGACTCACATGTGTCTCACTGTGACTCACGATCGGACGACTCGACTACAGAATCACGGGAAACCCCGGGTCGGAGTGGTAGGGCGCCCGGGGCTCGAACCCGGAACCTACGGATTAAAAGTCCGCAGCTCTGCCAATTGAGCTAACGCCCCCTTGCAACAGCAAGGGTACAGAGATTATCGCCCTGTCCGCGACGCCTGCATCACCGGTAGGCGGCGAGCCCGGTCAGTGCTTCCCCCAGCACCAGCGTGTGGATCTCCTGTGTACCCTCGTACGTCAGCACACTCTCCAGGTTGTTCATGTGCCTGATCACAGGGTACTCCAGGGTGATCCCGTTTCCGCCCAGGATGGAGCGGGCCTGGCGGGCGATGTCGAGGGCGGCGCGTACGTTGGCGAGCTTGCCGAAGCTGATCTGCCGGGGTTCGAGGTGGCCGGCGTCCTTGAGTTCACCCAGGTGCAGGGCGGTGAGCTGGGCCTGGGCGGCGCCCACGTACATCCAGGCGAGTTTTTCCTGCGTCAGCTGGAACGCGCCGATGGGTTTGTCGAACTGGACGCGGGTCTTGGCGTAGTCGACGGCCGCTTCGAGGCAGGCGCGGGCGGCGCCGACGACGCCCCAGACGATGCCGTAGCGGGCTTCCGACAGGCACGACAGCGGGCCCTTGAGGCCGGTGACTCCGGGCAGGGCGGCGGAGGCGGGCAGGCGGAGGTCGTCGAAGTAGAGGGAGGAGGTGACGGAGGCTCTCAGCGAGAGTTTTTTGTGGATCTCGGGGGCGCTGAAGCCGGGGGTGGAGGTGGGGACGACGAAGCCGCGGATGCCTTCGTCGGTCTGGGCCCAGACGACGGCGACGTCGGCGATGGAGCCGTTGGTGATCCACATCTTGGCGCCGTTCAGGATCCAGTCGGATCCGTCTTTCTTGGCGTACGTGCGCATGTTGGCGGGGTCGGAGCCGTGATCCGGTTCGGTGAGGCCGAAGCAGCCGATCGCCTCGCCGGCGGCCATCCGGGGCAGCCACTCCTGTTTCTGCTCGTCCGAGCCGTACCGCCAGATGGGGAACATCGCCAGCGAACCCTGGACGGACACGAACGACCTGAGCCCGGAGTCGCCGGCCTCCAGCTCGCGGCAGGCCACCCCGTATGACACGGCGTCCGTGCCGGCGCAGCCGTAGCCTTCCAGGTGCATGCCGAGCACGCCCAGCGACCCGAGCACGGGTGCGAGCTCGCGCGCGGGGAAGGTGGCCTCCTCGAACCAGTCGCCCACGTGCGGGAGGACGCGGTCGGACACGAAGGACTTGACCGTGTCGCGAATGAGCCGCTGATCTGCGGTGAGCCGGTCGTCCAGGCGCAGCAGGTCGTCCATCGCAAGGGTCCTCTCGTCGCGTAAGGGACTACCAGGGTTCATACCAGGGACAATCCCGATGTGCTAACACCGGCCCGCAGGGCAGTCTTGAGGCATGAGCGATTACGACAACGTCAAGAAGCTGCGCAGGACTCACAAAGGCCGGATCGTCGCGGGTGTCTGTGCGGGCGTCGGCGAGTATGTGGGGATCGACGCCAACATGGTACGGATCGCGCTGGCGATCGCGACGCTGTTCGGCGGGCTGGGCGTCGGCGTGTACGTGATCGGCTGGCTCCTGATCCCCGACGAGCAGGCCGAGACCTCGATCGTCCAGGACCTGGTCAACAAGCAGCAGAACCGCAGTACGAGTACGCACCACACCGACTGGAACAGCGGCGACCACAAGCCCCAGTCGTGATCATAAGGGTGCGCGGGCCTCATCAGGGGACTCGGTCCAGACCATGGCGAGCACGGCGGCGCTGATCAGCCCGGCGACCCCCGCCATCGCGACCACCGGCTCAGGGCCGAGTCTCTCCGCCGCGAACCCCCCGACCAGGATCCCGACCCCCTGTACGGCCATCAACCCCGACTGGACGAGGCCGAACGCCTGGGCACGCCGTTCGGCCGGTACGTTCTGCACGAAAGCGGCATTGGCCGCGAGCTGGTACGCCCCACCGATGCCCGACAACACCCATGCCGCGAGCACCACGGCGAGCGGTGGCCGCAGCGCGGTCACGATGAGGGGCGCGCAACTGAGCATGGCCATCCACCCCATGAGCCGCAGCCGCCGCGGCGGCGACACGAACCTGCTGAACAGGAACGCCCCCACGACCGTCCCGGTGGGCATGGCGGCCATGAGCAGCCCGGTGATCACGGGGATCGGCAGGGCGCCGGTGTGGAGGGTGGCCGCGTAGGGGACGGCGAGGCCCTCCGGCAGGATGTAGAAGCCGCACAGCCAGGCGAACAGGACGATCGTCCGCAGGTTCTTCGACCCGAAAACGAGCCGGGCCCCGGCTCTCGTCATGGTCCACAGGGACGGTTTGGCGTCGTCGTTGTGGGCGGCGGGGCGGCGGTGCACGCCGGTGACGAGGATCAACGCGGAGCCGAGGAACGTCGCGGCGTCGAGGGCGAGCGCGCGGTAGGGGCCCATGGCGGCGATCACCGCTCCGCCGGCCGCGAAACCGAGCATCTGCACGGCCTGGTTCGTCATGTTCTGCAGGGCCGAGCCGATGACGTACAGGTCGCCTTCGAGCACCTCGGGCAGCAGCGCCGCCCGCGCGGCCGAGAAGGGCGCGCTGAGCAGCACCACGATGAACACCAGCGCGCACAGCGCCCAGAACGGCACGCCGGGCACCGCCATCACGGCCACGAGCGAGGCCCTGATGAGGTCGCAGGTCAGCATGACGCCCCTGCGCGCGAAGCGGTCGGCCAGACCCGCCAGCAGCGGCCCGCCCACGATCGAGGGCAGGTAGGTCAGCGCGTAGACGGCAGCGGTGGCCAGCGCCGAGCCGGTGCGGTCGTAGACGAGCACCGCGAGCGCCACCTGGGCGAGCTGGTCCCCGAGGAGTGAGAGGCCCTGGCCGTACCAGAGGGCCCGAAACTCCTTGATCGCGATGACTTCTCGATATGTGGCTTGTTGTCCTTCGGCACGCCGATGCCGTCCTGGCAGCCGTCGCGCTCGCATGGCCCCCATTGGACTCCGCGGTGCCTGACTCACTGTGTTCGGTATGTCACCTAAGGTTGCCGAACACAATGGCAAGCCGCAACCCAAAGAAGTCAACCGGAAGCAAAGGGTTACCAGCCGAGCTCGTGCAGCCGCGCGTCGTCGATGCCGAAGTGGTGGCCGATCTCATGGACGACGGTGATGCGGACCTCCTCGATCACGTCCTCCTCTGTATCGCAGATCTGGCATATCGGATTGCGGTAGATCTCGATGCGGTCGGGAAGAACTGCCGAGTACCAGTCGCCACGTTCCGTCAGGGGGATGCCGGTGTACAGGCCGAGCAGGTTGGGCTCCGGCGGATCGTCGACGACGGTGACGACGATGTTGCTCATGGTGCCTGCGAGGTCTGAGGGGATCGTGTCCAATGCCTCGGCCACGAGTTCCTCGAACTTCTCCCGCGATACCTCGATCACACTTGCCATTGTGCCCCGCCTCTCAGGTATGCAAGAAACGGTATGAAGTTCGTCCAGTGGTCCAAGGCAGTCATCCGGTCGAGGATCTCGAAAGCCGCCGCGGTGCTCTTTGTCGCCGCGGTGGGCGCTTGGCTGGGCATTTTCTTCAGCGGCACCGTACGCGCCGAGATCGGTCCCGTGGAGACCGGCATGTCGCTGCGGCCGGCGTGGAGCGGCGAGACGGTCGTGGACGCCAGCCCGCTCGGCACGCTGACTTTCCGTACGCACGCGGCGCCGCTCAGGCTGCGCATCACCCTCGAGAACATCGACCAGGACCGCGCCCGCGCCCTCATCGAGGACCCCCGGCTGGCCGACCGCCTGCCGACGCTGATCGAGACCGACCTGCTGGACGGCGTGCGCGCGCTCGTCATCCGCTCGCTGCTGTGCGCGGGCGCGGGGGCGCTGCTGGCGGTCCTGATGGTGTTCAGGAGGCCGCGGGTGGCGCTGATGGGGCTGCTGGCCGCCTCGGTGGCGCTCGCCTGCACGGGAGCGCTCGCCGCGCTCACCTTCCGGCCCAACTCGCTCGTCGAGCCGCGCTATTCAGGCCTGGTCGCGGCGGCGCCGTCCCTGGTGGGCAGCGCGGAGTCGATCGTGACGCGGTTCGAGTCGTACAGGTCGCAGCTCACCAAACTCGTGACGAACGTCTCGAAGCTGTACGACACGGTCTCGACCCTGCCTCTGTACGACGCTGACCCGAAAACCATTCGTGTTCTCCACGTTTCGGATATCCATATCAATCCCATCGCCTGGAACGTCATCCGGTCGCTCAAGGACCAGTTCGCCGTGGACATGATCATCGACACGGGCGACATCTCCGACCATGGCACCAAGGCCGAGAACAAATTCGTCGACGAGATCGGCCGGCTCGAGCTCCCGTACGTCTTCGTCCGGGGCAACCACGACTCGATGACCACCCAGAAAGCGGTCGCCAAGCAGAAGAACGCCATCGTCCTCGACGACAAGGCCAAAACGGTCGAAGGGCTGAACATCTACGGCTTGGGCGATCCCCGCTTCACCCCGGACAAATCCGTACCCGTCTCCAACGAGCCCGGCACCCTCGACGAGTACGCCCGCTCCCACCTGCCCAACGTCGGCGAGCCGGACCTGATCGCCGTCCACGACCCCGACGTGGCCAAGGGCTTCTCCGGAGCCGCCCCCATGATCCTCGCCGGCCACACCCACGACCGCAGGACCACGATGTTCCGCTCCGGCACCCGCATGCTCGTCCAGGGCTCCACGGGAGGCGCCGGCCTGCGGGCGCTCGAACACGCCCAGCCGACCCCCGTCCAGGCCTCGGTCCTGTACTTCGACAAGGAGACGAAACGCCTGCAGGCCTGGGACGACATCACTCTCGGCGGGCTGGGGGAGCAGTCGGTTTACATCCAACGTCACGTGGAGTCCGACCCAGACCGTATGATTTCTCCAGAGCCAACGAACGCCCCGTCGCCAACGGGATCCGTCGATGGCACACAGACGCCGACCGCCGGTTCGCCGCTTTGGCATCAGGGGCAATCGTCCCCTATGCTTTAGAGGTCTCCGACGGAAGGCGACAGGGAATCCTGAGCCCCCATCGTCTAGCGGCCTAGGACACCGCCCTTTCAAGGCGGCGGCACGGGTTCGAATCCCGTTGGGGGCACAGCGAGCGCCTGGCAACACCGGAAAACGGCTGGTCGAGGATCACCGAAAAGCTGGTAAGCTAAGCGAGCGCAAACAGCAAGAAACGCAAGGTCCTGTAGAGCAGTTTGGAGTGCTCGCCACCCTGTCAAGGTGGAGGTCGCGGGTTCAAGTCCCGTCAGGACCGCTCTGGGTCAGGTAGCTCAGTTGGTACGAGCGTCCGCCTGAAAAGCGGAAGGTCGGCGGTTCGACCCCGCCCCTGACCACTTCATATGACCAGCAGGAACGCCCCGGACGGATCACCGTTCGGGGCTTTTTGATCTCCTGTGTACAGCAACGTCATAGAAGCATCCCAGACGATCACCCGCGCCTACGCCGTCGGCCGACCGGCGTCCCAGCGGCCCGGACGTGCGGACCGCTCCGTTGCTAGACGGAGGGCGGCACGTTCGGGCCGCCTCCACACCACCAGAAGGGCGATCATGCAGCCCTGGCCGTTGCGGCCCCACCGGCCCGGCATCGGCTGCCCGTTCAGGACGATCTGTGGGGTGATCATGGCGAGCATGAAACCCATCCAGTGCCGCTTCACGTCGAGGACGAGATGCGTCTGATCTCGCCGAGGCCGGCGGCTGGCCGGCTAGGGAACGCGTCGTCAGCCGGTCATGGGGTCCGGGTTGCCTGATGCGGCCCGCCGGAGCCGGGTTCGCCGGTGTTACGGGATGTGAGCTCGGCTCCGATCCTCGCCAGCTCGGCCCGCACGGATGGTGGGTCGATCACTTCGATCGCGGCGCCCCAGCCGGCGAGGGTGCGGGCGATGTCCAGCGGGGTCGGTGCGGCGAGGTGGACGCGGGCACGGCCGTGGTGGAGTGCGGCGTCCGTACGGCAGTGCCGGCCGAACTGGGTGCGCAGGACCGGTACGAACCTGGCCTCGATGAGGACGGTCGCCCAGGTGCGCGACCGCCGCTGCTCCACCTCGTCGACGACGTGATGCCAGGCGTCGTGGAGGGTGAAGTCGTCGGGGCGATCGGCGGGCTGGTCGGTCGGATCGGCTGTGATGATCCGGTCGACCCGAAAGGTGCGCTGCCCTCGTTCGGTTCCGGCGAGCAGGTTCCAGATGTCGTCCTTGTCGACGAGACCCCAGGGGTCGACCAGCCGTTCGGTCCGCTCTCGGGCGCCGTTCATGTAGACGAGCCGGACCTTGCACCGGCTGATGACGGCGGCCTGCAGCTGGTCGACCATCTGGGGGCGGTGGCGGGCACGGTCGCCCCACCGGACGGGGTCGATCATCGTGGCCCCGGCGGCGGCCTCGGCGGCGGCGCGGAAGGTTTGCGGCAGCGCCCGCAGAAGTTTGCGCAGCGCCGCCTTGGCCTCATCGGAGCCGGCCGCGGCCGGACCGACGAGCAGGAACAGTGCCTGGGCCTCGGTGGCGGAAAGGCCGGACAGGTCGGTGCGGGCACCGCCGAGCAGGGACCAACCTCCACCGCGTCCGGGCTGGGGATAGACCGGGATGCCCGCCGCGGACAGCGCCTCCAGGTCGCGGCGGGCGGTGGCGACCGACACCTCGAGCTCGTCGGCCAGCTCGGCGGCGGTCACCCTGCCGCGGGCTTGCATGATCAGCAGGGCGGCGACGAGGCGGTCAGCACGCATGTTGCTCCAGGAAAGTGCTCAGTTGGTGAGCACTTTAGGCGACAGACTCGTTCTCGTCACCGAGCGAAGGAAGGCGTAAGAGATGTTGCGAGGATTCGCCACGATCAGCTACTGGGCGGACGACCTGGAGGCGGCCACGCGGTGGTACACCGAACTGCTGGAGGTCGAGCCGTACTTCGTGCGCCCGATCGAGGGGCCGCCCGCCTACGTCGAGTTTCGCATCGGCGACCGCCAGGACGAACTGGGGCTGATCGACCGCCGGTACGCGCCGGCGGACGCGACTTGCGGTCCCGGCGGAGCCGTCATGCACTGGCACGTCGACGACGTCGAAGCGACGTTCCAGAAGCTCCTGTCGATGGGCGCCGAGGAGTACCAGCCGATCACTCCGAGGGGGTCGGGATTCGTGACCGCTTCTGTGGTCGACCCGTTCGGGAACGTGCTGGGCATCATGTACAACCCGCACTACCTGGAGGTCCTGGGGCGCTGACACACCCTCTGCCCGTGATCGTCCCCGCGGTAGGTCAGCCCATGGAAAGTGCCGTGATGAGGACCAGGAGGAGCAGGAGCAGCACGCCGCCGCCTCCCACCACCAGAAGGGCGATCATGCAGCCCTGGCCGTTCCAGGGTTGGGGGGCGGGGCCGAGGGCACCTCGGGAGTAGGCCCACACGGGGGCACGGTATTCGACCTCGTACGCCATCCCCGGCTGGAGCCAGACCGTCAGATCGGCGGGGCCGATCTGGGCGGGAAGCAGATAGGGCAGGTGGACGTGGACGTGGTGCTGCCCGGGAGGGAGGGGGATCACATTGCGGCCCCACTGGCCCGGCATCGGCCGCCCGTTCAGGACGATCCGCGGGGTGATCATGGCGAGCATGAACCCCATCCAGTGCCGCTTCACGTCGAGGACGAGATGCGCCTGAGCCCCTGGAGGGCCTGCCGGAGGACCGCCTGGGAACCCTGCGTGCGGGGCGGGCGGAGGTGGCTGGTTCCACGGGTTGTACGGGCCTGGCGCATGCATGGCGGCCATGTTAATGCGCTCTGATCTCCGTATGATCTCCCTTCGATAGGAGTGAAAATGATCCGCCGTGACGTGAGGAGCGCGGGCAGGCGGGTCCTGGTGTTGTCCGGGCCTCCGGCGGCGGGCAAGAGCACGTTGGGACGGCGGGTCGCAAGCACGCCCGACCGCTGCGCCTTCATCGACGTGGACGACGTGCGACAGCTCGTGCTCGCCGGGATGGCCGCTCCGTGGGACGGCGCCGAGGGGCGCAGGCAGCGGCGGCTCAGCGCGGTCAACGCGTGCGGCCTGGCGGGCAACTTCGTCGCCGCGGGCATGGACGTCGTGATCGCCGACGCGCTGAACGAGGAGACGCTCGCGGTGTACCGGGCGACTTTGAGGGACCTGCTGGTGGTGCGGCTGCGGGTGGCGTACGAGTGCGCGCGTGAGCGGGCCATGGGACGGCCGGTCCACCTCACCTGGGACGAGTTCGCGATGCTGCACCGGGAGCAGGAGTCGGTGGCCGGAGCGGATCTGTGGCTGGACACCACCGAACTGACCGTGGAGGAGGCGGCCGGGAGACTGCTGGCGTTGTGGGCGCCGGTGACATAGCCGTTTCGCAGGGCTGATCCGGACGATCAGCCGGCGCCCACGCCGGCCTTACGGTGGCCCGGACGTGCAGGCCGCTCCGTTGAGCTTGAAGACGGAGGGCAGCACGTTCGGGCCGCTGTAGTCGCCGACGAAGCCGATCGAGGTGGACGCGCCGGTGGCCAGCGTGCCGGCGCCGGGTTCGTTGACGACCTTGACCTCCCGCCCGTCCTCCGTCCACACGCCGCCCCAGCCACTGCCCAGGCTCTGCCACGACCTGGGCCAGGAGAAGGTCAGCGTCCAGCCGTTCACGGGGGCGCCGTCGTTGGTGATGTCGATGGCGCCGACGTAGCCGCTGGCCCAGTCGGACTGGACGCTCAGTCGCGCCGTGCAGGACCCGGTGGCCGGCGTCGTGGTGGTGAAGGTCAGTGGCGGTGACGACCAGGACAGGCCGCCCCCGCTGTCGCGGGCGATCACGTTGACGGTGTAGCGGGTGCCCGGTTCGAGGTTGTCCACGGTGAACGACGTGCCGCCGGTCTCGCCGAGCTGCTCGCTGACGGCTCCGTGCTGGCGGTGCAGCTCGTACTTGACGATGGGGCGCGAGCCCGGCGCGGCGCGCGGCCAGGTGATCGTGGCGGTGGTGGCGGTCACGTCCGAGGCGGCGGGCTGCCCGGGTGCGCCGGGACGACCGGCCTCGGACGTGGCCGGACGCAGGACGAGCGTGGTCAGCGAGAGCGGCGGGAGGGTCCGGGCGGTGGCGCTGCCGCTGGTCGAGGTGGTGATGGACGTGGCGCCGTTGGTGTGGGTCAGTACGGTGGCCGGCCCGGCGTCAGGGGTGTAGCCCTCGTAGTCGATGGTGACGGGCCGGGACGTGCCGGACGAGGTGTTGATCAGCAGGACGGCGAGCTCGCCGCCGGGGCGCCGGACGGCGTGCGCGGACACGGCCGGATCGCCGCTCGCGGCGCGTACGAACTGGTCGCCGGGCCGGGCGAACGCGCTCACCATCGTCAGCGCGTGGTAGGGCGCGAACGGCGTGTTCAGCGGCGGTTCGCAGACGCTGCCGTCGGCCGTGCACGCCGCGCTCGACAGCAGGCCGAAGTCGCCGTAGTCGGTGTGTCCCTCGACCTCGGTGACGGCGCCGATGCCGTTGCGGACGTTCCACCAGTCGACCGTGAACACCCCGTGGGCCAGCAGCGTCGCGTACGAGTCGGCGGCGGTCAGCGCGCCGGGCTGGGTGTTCGTGCCGTTGCTGCTCGACCCGGTGTTGAACTCGGTCATCGCGATGCCGATCCGGCCCGCGCGCGGGCCCACGTGCCTGGCGATCTGCTCGCGGGTGAGCCGGATCATGTCGGGTACGTGGCCCACCCGGTCGAGGGCGCCGGGGTACCAGTGCAGGACCACGAAGTCGATCTTGGAGCCGGCGGTCGACAGGACGACCTCGTTCCAGCTGCCGGCGTCGCCCTCGGCCACGATCGCGTCGGGCCAGCTGGCGGGCGTGGTCAGCACCGCGCCGACCTTGACGGACGGGTCGACGGCCTTCATGGCGTCGGCGTAGGCGACGACGTGACGGGCGTACTCGGCCGGGCTCTTGTCGGGGTGGTCGTCGGCCTCCCACGCGGCGCCGTAGTGGCCGTTGCCGTAGATCTCGTTCCCGATCTCCCAGTACGTGATGCCGTAGCCCTTGGTGACGTTGGCGTAGCGCACCCAGGCCGCGGCCTCCTCGGCCGTGCCCGTGCCGTAGTTGGCGGTCACCATCGCCTGGGCGCCGGTGCGCCGTACGCCGCTCATGAAGGTGTCGAAGTCAGTGCCGGGCGCGACGTAGCCGCCGGGGGCGGTGTGGTCGGCCCAGTGGTAGATGTCGGAGTAGGAGCCGCCGGGATAGCGCAGCAGCCCCACACCGGCGTCCCTGAGCAGGCCGGCGGTTTCGTCGGAGCCCAGGTGGGTGTCCCAGATGGCGTGGTTGGTGCCGATGCCTGTCTCGGGGACGGTGGCCAGGGCGGCGTGCGCGTTGACGGTCACCTCCACCGGGGCGGCGCCGGCGGCGTGGGCCGCGGGGATGTTGAGGGCGGTCAGCGTCAGCAGGAGCGCGGACGCGGCCCGCAGCAGGGTGGTCGGCATCGGTGCACCTCGCCCGTGGACAGTGGTCATCACTCGACGCCTCCTCCTGACCAGGAGGCAGCATGATCATGAGCGTCGGGCGGCGGGCTCGTCAACCGGCGATGAAACGTTCATCGCGCTCTGCGGCATATGTGGGCATATGTGCCTTTTGGTGTGCATGTCATCATGGGGGACATGCTGGAGGTTGCCGGGCTGGGCGAGGTGGAGGAACGGGCGTACCGGTTGCTCGTACGGGCCGGTGAGGCGGACCTGGCGGGGCTGGCCGAGGAACTGGACCTCACGCGGGAGGCCGCGGCCGCCGCGCTGGAGTCGATGGCGGGCATGGGGCTCGTCCGCGAGGTCGCGGGCAGCGCCGGGCGCAGGTTCGCACCGGTCGCGCCCGAGATCGCGCTCGGGCCGCGGCTGGTGCGCCGGCAGGAGACGATCGACTGGGCACGGCAGGCGGTCGACCAGCTCGCCGACGAATACCGCGCGAGCCTGCGCCGCAGCGACGCCGACCGGCTCATCGAGGTGCTGCCCAGCCGGGCCGCGCTGCGCGAGCAGGTACGCCACCTCCAGGACAGCGCCCGCGAGGAGGTCATGTACTTCTGCCGCGCCGGGCACGTCGTGATGCCCTCGACGGACAACACCGAGGAACTCGAGGCGCTCGGCCGCGGCGTGGCCTACCGGGTCATCTACGAGCGGGCCCTGCTGGAGGAGCCCGGCATGGTGGCCAACGTGGCCTTCGGCATCAAACTGGGCGAACAGGCGCGGGCCGTGCGTTCCCTGCCCGTGCGGATGATGATCGCCGACCGATCCACCGCCCTGCTGCCCCTCGTGCAGTACGCCGGCCGCATCACCGAGCCGACCGCCGCGCTCATACGGGGAAGCAGCCTGCTGGAGGCGCTCATCGCGTTGTTCGAGGCCCAGTGGGAGCGGGCCACGCCGATCAGGTTCCTGGAGGACGGCCAGGTCACCGACACCACGCCCGGCTGCCCGCTGGACGCCGACGAGCTCTACCTGCTCTCGCTGCTGGTCGCCGGGGTGCCGGAGAAGTCGATCGCCAGCCAGCTCGGGCTCAGCCTGCGTACGGTGCAGCGCCGCGTCTACCACCTGATGCGGCTCGCGGGCGCGCAGACCAGGATGCAACTGGCCTGGCATGCGGCCCGCGAGCGCTGGTTGTAGCTACTTCACCCCGTACGCCCGGGTGATGGTCTGCTCGAACCGCTCACCCGAGGCGCCGGTCGCGGTGACCCGCAGCGACACCCCGGTGTCCGTCCTGCGGTGGGAGACCAGCGCCTTGTACCGGCCCTGCCCCAGGGGGAGCAGCGCCAGCCTGCGCCAGGTCCTGCCGTCGTCGTACGACAGCTCCGCGGTCAGCTTCCTCGCCTCGCGGGCGGTGAAGCCCAGCGCGACCGGCAGCGTACGGTGCACCCTGCCCTCCAGGTCGGCGGGCACGTCGTAGTCCACGCCGAGCAGCGGCAGCCGCCGCGTGCCCTCCTGCCGGGCGGACCTGAACGTCCACGCGCTCTCCGTGGCCGTCGCGTAGCGCCACTCCTCCGAGGTGCGCGTCGTGGACAGCTCCAGGCGGTACTCGGCGTCGGCCTGGACGGCGGCGATGTCGCCCCGCAGGTTCTTGCGCTCCTCGACGAGTTCGCCGTCGCGGTAGACCTTGGCCGCGGTGGTGTCCTTGTCGTTGCTGTCGCCCGCGTAGCCGACGTGGCCGTCGGCGTCCACGAACTCCGGCACCCGCACCGACAGGACGTCGCCCGTGCGCGTGGCCTCCGTGGCGGCCGGGCGTACGACGGGGGCGAACCACCGTTCCCTGGCGATCTCGCCCGCCCGGTACGTCCTCGGCCGGTCGGTCAGGCCGCCGCGCAGCCGGCTCGACGACTCCCACGTGAGCGTGTGCTGGACCACGTGCTGCCACTGGGTGTCGCCGGAGCTGACGTACTCGGCCCTGCGCAGCGGCGTGCGCACCACGCGCTGGGTCTCCATCTGCCGGCCCAGGTCGTACGTCTGCCACGGCCGCCACCCGAACCGCTGGTCCTTGCCGTACGAGCCGCCGCCGGAGTCCTGGTAGCTCGTGTCGATCCTGGCGGTGTTGCGCCAGTTGACCTCGTGGACGATCCGGTCGGGCACCCGGCCGGAGGAGACCTGCATGACCTCGTACAGGTAGGGGGTCGCGAACTGGCCGGTCACGTCGAGCGTGGCACGGCCTGCGCGGGCCTTGTCGAGCAGCACCTGGCCGCGGTCGTGCGTGATCATGAGCGTGGGCAGCGGGTCGCGCTCGCCCACCGGCGTCCACGGCTGCCACATGGCCCGGCCGTCGGGCCCGACCACGACCACCGCCGCCGCGCCGGCCGCGGCGATGTCCTTCAGCTTGCCCGTCCAGTCGCCGAACGTCGCGCTGGTGATGACGACCGCCCTGCCCTTGACGTCGATCCCGCTCACGTCGCCCGTGCCGCCGTCGACCAGCTTCCAGCGCTTCCTGCCGTCGATCTCCGGCGAGCGGATCGTGGGACGCACCACCAGCGCGTCGCGGCCCAGCCGGGCGCTGACCCTGGGCGCCGCGAGCTGCCAGCGCGAGGAGAACTCGAAGGTGCCGTTGCGCACCGGTGCGGTGGGGGTGACCGCGAGCCCGTCGACCGAGGGGAAGTTCATCGCGCTCGACGTGATCTTGCGGGAGCCGTACGTGCGGTGGGTGAAGTAGGTGGAGATGCCCTCCTGCATCACCTCCTGTGAGGTCTTGATCTCGATCGGCACGGCGGTCCTGGCGTCGAGCACGACCTCCATGTCCGAGGTGACCGGCAGTTCGGGGTTGACGACGAGGGAGTCGACGGGCAGCTCGTCGTGCGTCTCGCCCATGATCGCCTGCATGTGGTACGTGCCCTCCGGCACCTCCACGGTCCAGCCCTCGTCCTCGCGCAGGATGAAACCGTAGGCGTCGTCCCTGGCGGCGGCGCCGTACACCGCGATCATGGGCACGCGGGCGGGGCTGCCGTCCCGTTCGATGCCGGTGAAGTGCACCTTGTGCATCTCGCCGCGCCGGGTCAGCGCGATCGTGGTGTGCGCGGCCACCGAGCCGTCGGCCGTGGTGGCGGTGACGTGGCCGACGTGCCTGCCGTGCACGAGCCTGGCCAGGTCCACGGTGGTCTCGACCGTGGCGCTCGCCCCGGCGTCCACGGTGAGGGTCGTCGCCGACAGGTTCACGGCGCCCTCTCCGGGGGCGTCGCCGTCCAGGTTGCCCAGGCTCGCGGCGACGGTCAGCGCGACCGGCTCCTGGCCGGTGTTGGTGTAGGTGATGGTGCCGCCGGGGGTGTCGGTGCCGCCGTCCTCGAACACCCCCATGCTGAGCGAGGCGGTGGCCGTGACCGCCTGCCGTACGGCGCGGGCCACGTCGAGCCGGCCGCCACCCTGCTCGTACGGCGTCTGCCCCTCGACGGTCTTCGCCGTCGACACCAGCGCGTCCTTGAGCTGCCCGGCCTTCCACTCGGGATGGCGCTGCGCCAGCACGGCCGCCGCGCCCGCCACATGCGGGGTGGCCATCGACGTGCCCGACAGCTTCGAGTAGCGGTCGTCGACGGGCGTCCCCAGCTCGGTGCCCGCCGCCCGCGCGGCGACGATGTCCACGCCCGGGGCGGTGATGTCCGGCTTGAGCGCCTCGTCCAGGCGCGGGCCGCGGCTGGAGAACGGCGCCAGCGCGTCGTTCGCGTCCACCGCCCCGACGGTCAGCGCGGAGTCGGCGGCTCCAGGCGAGCCCACCGTGTAGTCGTCGCCCTCGTTGCCCGCCGCGATGACGAAGAGGCTGCCGGTCTCCTCCGTCAGCACGTCCACCGCCTTGCTGAGCGGGTCGGTGCCGTCGGTGGGGCCGCCGCCGAGGCTCAGGTTGACGATGTCGGCCCCGCTCTCCCTGGCGGCCCACTCCATGCCCGCGAGCACCTGCGACTCGGCGCCGCGGCCGTCGGAGTCCAGCACCTTGCCGATGACCAGCTCCGCGCCGGGTGCGACGCCCTTGCGCCGCCCGCCGGACGCCTCGCCGGTGCCCGCCACGGTGGCGGCGACGTGCGTGCCGTGGCCGTGCTCGTCCTCGGCCGAGGGGTCGTCGGTGAAGTTGCGGGTCTCGGTGACCTTGGAGGCGACGTCGGGGTGGGTCTCGTCGATCCCGGTGTCGAGGACGGCGACCTTCACGCCCTTGCCGTCGTACCCGTCCTGCCAGGCCTGCGGCGCCCCCACCTGCGGGATGCTGTGCTCCAGCGACGCGGTGACCTTCCCGTCGAGCCAGATCTTGGCCAGCCCGTCGCGCAGCCGCGGCTCGTC
Source organism: Nonomuraea mesophila (assembly GCF_004352805.1). Lineage (NCBI taxonomy): Bacteria > Bacillati > Actinomycetota > Actinomycetes > Streptosporangiales > Streptosporangiaceae > Nonomuraea > Nonomuraea mesophila. The sequence continues at coordinate 24,212 of NZ_SMLD01000083.1, read as the reverse complement.
ACCGGAGCGCTCGGCTCCCCAGAGCACGGGCAGCGCGTCCTTGTCCGCCCGCAGGGCACGCGCGTTGACGCTCTTCAGCGTGACGGCCTGCCGGTTCTCCTTGTACGCGAGGATCAGCGGCAGGACGTCGCTGCTCTCGTCGTCGTACCCCTGCTCGATCAGGCCGCTGACCGAGAACAGCCGTTCGTCCATGAGCCCCCGCGAGAGGTAGGGGACCATGTCGGCGGGGGTGACCACCAGGTCCCCGTTCTCCTCCTTGGTGAAGAACCTGACGTCCTCGCGGCCCTTGCCGGGTCGTACGGTCGCCGCGCGCTTGCCGCCCGCGAATTCCTGGACCGTCACCACGTCACCGGTGATCAGCGTCACCCGGTGGGGGTCTGAACCCGGTGCCGGCTCCGCGGCGTGCGCGGGCACCGGTACGGCAATCATCGCCAATCCCGCGCCGATGGCGGCCAGGCGGGTGATCCATCGCATGAACGAACCGATCTGTCTGTGGGGGGGTGGCCCAGGCTTCACTCGTTCAAGAGAATGGAGCATCGTGCCTGCTCATAGGGGCTGGTTCGGGTGAGCAAACAACGACATGTCGTGAAAACGACAGCCGGTCAGGAACACTCCGTGCCACGCGGCGGGAGCTTTCCCGTGGTGACGTACGCGCTGACGTGACCGATGACGCAGGCGTTGGCCATCGCGGCGAACAGGTTGTGTCCAGGACCGTCGAACTTGATCATCCGGCTGCCCCTGACCTGCTCGACGAGCCGCGACGTCGGAGCATAGTCCAGCCACGTGCCCGCCCCCAGCATCGGCGGCAGTTTCCCGGGCAGCGGCGACGGCGGGTTGGCGACCTGCGCGGGCCAGCCCGCGCAGGTGAGCGGGGCGTGCCAGGCCAGCGGGAACGCCGCCCCCGTGTTGGGAGCGACCTGGCGCAGCCGCCTGACCGTGCGCGCCAGGCTGCGCCGGCTCTCGGTCCGCGGGAAGTCGAGGCACTCCTTCACGCCGCCGCCCATGATGCCCGGGTACGGGTCCTGCCCGCCGGGGGCGAACCCGGAGGCGTCGCCACCCTCCGCCACCCTGATCGCCGCGAGCAGGGCGTCCCACTCGGCGGGGCCGCGTACCGCCTTCTGACTGCCGAGCGCGCGCAACTGCGTGCCGTCGTAGCGGGCGTCCACCTCCGGTGCGGGGATCGGCTCCTTGGCGGCCCTGGCGACCAGCCTGCGCCAGCGCTGCTCCATGCCCTTGGGCGCCCAGGCGAAGAAGCGGTCCATCTGGCGTTCGCGGTCGCGGGCCATGGCGGTGAGCTCACGCTCCCAGTTCCCGGCGCTGTGGTTGCCGGTGCCGTCGACGTACATCGTGCGCACCCGTGCGGGGAACTGCCGGGCGTACGCCTGGGCGATGGTCCCGCCGTACGAGGTGCCGATGAAGTTCATCCGGTCCTCGCCCAATGCCCGCCGGATGGCCTCGGCGTCGCGGGCGTCGCTCGCGGAGTCCATGTGGTCGAAGAGTGCGGGGTCCGTGTCGCGGCATCGGTCGCCTCTGGCCTTGTTCGTGGCGGCGAGCCGGTCGAGCCCGGCCTGGTCACGCGGGAAGGCGGGGGTGCGCAGCGGGCCCCAGTCGCACTGGAGCACCGGCGTGCTGAGCCCGGGGTAGCCGCGCGGGTCCCACGTCACGACGTCCATCGACTGCCGGATCTTCGTGAAGATCTTCGCCACGGACCGCATGATGGCGATCTGGTCGCCCTGCGGACCACCGAAGTTGACCATCACGGTGCCCTTCTTCTTCCCGGTCGCGGGCAGGCGGGCCACCTTGAGCGTGAGCTTCCTGTCGCTGCCGGGAGCGAGCGCGACGGGCACGTCCGCGCATCGGAGCTCGGAGGCGGTGTCCCCGGGGCAGGCCGCCCACGTGAGGTCGGGCGCGGACGGGGTGGGTGTGGTGAGCACGGTCAGTGCCAGGAATGTTCGGATCACGCGGGCACGCTACGGAGCGGCCGGCCCGCCCGTCTGCCGCCGGAAGTCGCGGGAAACTGTTCTCCAAAGTTGACCCGGGCCGTGAGTAGGGTGAGGCGTATGGCCTGGGTTGTGGCGGTCGCGGCCGCCGATACGGCGCTGTTGTGGCTGGACCGGGCGGAGGGCTGGGCGCTGGCCGTGTACGCCGTGGCGACCGCCCTCGCCATGGCGGTGTCCCCGCGCAGGCCGCTCGCCGCGTTCCTGGTCGCTCTGACCCTGGCCCTGCAGACCGGCGGCTCGTACGCGTTGCTCGTCTGCACTGGCTACCAGGCCGGTCACGGCATCTCCGCGCGGCGGGACATGATCCTGGCGTCCCTCGCGAGCGTCGTCCACCTCGGGGTGCTCCTGACGATCGCGCAGCGGGCCTCGCTCGCGGCCGAGCCGTTCGTGGTACTGGCCCGCGTCGTGGTCCTGACCGCGCTGCCCGTCCTGGCCGGCCGCTACCTCGCCCGGCAGCGCGAGCACCAGCGCAGGGAACGGGAGCTCACCGCCGAGCGTGAGCGGCTGCGCGAACGGCTGCGCATCGCCCGCGACATGCACGACTCGCTCGGCCACCTCCTCGGCCTGGTCTCGGTGCAGGCGGCCGCGCTGGAGGTCGCCGACCTGCCGGCCGAGCAGCGCGGCGCCGTACGCGGGCTGGCGGGCACGGCCCGCACGGCGATGGCGGAGTTGCACGAGGTGGTCGGCGCGCTGCGCCACGCGGACCGGCCGGGCCTGACGGGCATCGACGAACTGGTGGCCAGGGCCAGAGCGGCAGGTCTCACGGTGACGGTCGAACGTACGGGCTCGGCCGCGCCGTTCGCGGAACCGGACGCCGGGCACGCCGCCCACCAGGTCGTCCAGGAAGGCCTGACGAACGCCGCCAAACACGCACCCGGCGCGCCCATCCGCGTGTCGCTCGACTGGCAGCCGGACGCCCTCCTCGTGGGCGTGGCCAACCCGGCCTCCGGCCCCGCCACGTCCGCGGCGCCCGGCCGGCCAGGAGGCGCCGGGCTGGCCGGCCTGTCCGAACGGGTGCGCGCGGCGGGCGGGCTGCTGCGCGTGCACGCGCAGCCGTACGAGTTCCGGCTGGTCGCGATGTTGCCGCTGGCGCAGGACACGGTGGGGGCGCCGGCATGATCAGCGTGCTGGTCGCCGACGACGAGCCGCTCATCACGGCCGGCATCCGCGCCGTCCTTGAGTCGGCGGGCGACATCGAGGTGGTGGAGTGCGTGGGCGACGGGCGGGCGGCCGTGCTCGCCGTGCGCCGCCGGCACGTGGACGTGGCGCTGCTCGACATCGCGATGCCGGTGCTCGACGGGCTGGCCGCGGCGGTGGAAATGGGGGAGACGCGGGTCGTTGTGCTGACCGCGTTCGGGGACGAGGAGAACGTACGGCGGGCGCTCCAGCGAAACGTTTCCGGATTTATTCTCAAAAACTGTGAGCCAGCGGAATTGATGAGGGCCGTCCGGGCCGTGCACGCGGGGCAGGCGTACCTGTCGCCCGAGGTCACCCGGCAGGTGCTCGGCATGGTCTCCTTCGGCGCGGGCGAACGCGGCCGCGACGCCGGGCGGTTGCTGGCCGCACTCACCCCGCGCGAGCTGGACGTGCTCCGGCAGGTGGCGGAGGGGTTGTCGAACGCCGAGGTCGGCAGGCGCGTCCACATGAGCGAGGCGACGGTCAAGACTTACGTCAGCCGCATCCTGACCAAGCTCGGCTGCGCCAACCGGGTCCAGGCGGCCCTGCTGCTCCGCGACGCCGCCCTCTAATGTTTCATCACTATTGCGGTGATTTCCGGCTCGCCATTCTCCGTCCCGGGGAAAACGCGGAAAATGCTGACCACATGTGCATCGCGTCTGGTGGCGAACCTGTTCCTCACGTTCCAGAGAATCTGGCAGAGTTCCTTCATGGCCTTCGATCACAATGATCACTATCACGGGATGCTCCTTCGGCTGGTCCCCCGTGAGAGCCGCACCGCGCTCGACGTCGGCTGCGGCACGGGACGCTTCGCACGGCGGCTCGCGGAGTTCGACATCGAGGTCGACGCCGTCGACCCGTCGGCTCAGGTGATCGAGTCCGCCGTCGCGGCGTCGCCGGGTCGCGGGGGGCCGCGGTTCCGCTGTGCCGACATCACGGAGACCGAGCTGCCCAAGGACCACTACGACTACATCTCGTGCCTGGCGAGCATCCATCACGTGCCGTTCGGCACGGTCGCCACGCTGCGCGACGCGCTCGCTCCCGGCGGCGTGCTCGCCATCCTGGGCTGCTACCGCGAGTCCACGCCCGCCGACCTGGCCTGGAGCCTGGCCGCCGTCCCCGCGAACCTGGTGGCCAGGCTCGCCATGACCGGCCGGGGCGAGCCGTCGCCCGCGCCCGTCGCGCAGCCCCGGATGACGCTGACCGAGATCCGCCAGGAGGCCGGCGTGCTGCTGCCCGGCTTCCGCCTGCGGCGGCTGCTGTTCTGGAGATACCTGCTCGCCTACCGCAAACCCTGACCTCGCCGGGTGGTTGGATGGCCGCTCATGGACCTTCTTCTCCACCGGCTGCGCGCGGCCGGGTTCGACGCGGTCACGGCGGAGGCCGCGCACGGCGGGGTAGTGGCGCTGGCCGGGCTGGCGACCCTGCGCGACGGCTCCCGCGTGTTCGCCAAGACGTTGCGCGCCGGTGCCGATGACCTGTTCGAGGTCGAGGCGGAGGGGTTGCGCGCGCTGAGCGTCGCCGGCCTCACCACGCCCGAGGTGCTGGCGGTGACGCCGCGGCTGCTCGTGCTGGAGCCGTTACCGCCGCGCCGCGACGACGACGAGCGGTTCTGGGAACAACTGGCCCGCGACGTCGCCCACCTGCACACGACCACGCGCGGCGACCGGTTCGGCTGGCACCGGGACGGCTGGCTCGGGCGCCTGCGGCAGGACAACACGTGGCACTCCGACGGTCACGCCTTCCTCGCGCAGCGCCGCATCCTGCGCTGGCTCCCCGAACCACTGGTGGAAGCCGCTTTCGACGCCGCGGAACGGCGCGCGCTCGAACGCCTCTGCGCCGCGCTGCCCGAGCTGCTGCCGCCCCGGCCGCCGGTGCTGACACACGGCGACCTGTGGCGCGAGAACATCCTGTCCGGCCGGGCCGGCGGCGCCGCGCTGATCGACCCCGCCGTCTCCTACAGCTGGGCGGAGGCCGACCTCAGCATGTTGTGGTGCTCGCCGCGCCCGCCCGACTCCGACCGCTTCTTCGAGGTGTACGCGGACGCGGCGGGTCTCGAGGCAGGCTGGCGCGACCGGCTGCCCCTGTTCCACCTGCGGGAGCTGCTGAGCAGCATCGCGCACGACGACTACGCCGCCGAGTGCGCAGAGGCCGTACGCGAGATCATCGCGCCGTTCGCCTAGCGGCGGCTCACTTCGCCGGCCGCCGGACCGTCGTGGCCAGCAGGAGCAGCAGCGCGCTCTGGGCGAGCATGCCGGGCGCGAGCGGAGGCGCGTTCCCGACCGACTTCGTCAGCGCCGACCACCACTGCGCCGGCGCCGACATGGAGTCCCATGCGGGGTCCATCGCGCCCATGCCGTGGTTGACGGACACGTGGGTGAACACGCCGTACGCCGCCGCGAGCAGCACGACCAGCGCGAGCACGCGGACCACGGTGCGCGTGCCGGTGGAGTCGCTGATCGCGACCAGCAGCAGCGCGACCGTCAGCAGCGTCAGCGTCACCCACGGGATCAGCTGCGTGGGGCTGCCCCAGTGGCGTTCGAAGGCGAGCTCGGCTGCCGCGCCCGCGATGCCGATCGCGACCAGGGCGAGCAGGCCGAGTCTGAGCATCGAGGATCCGGCAGGGGCACGCCGGCGGTGGGCCGACTGCACAGTGGTGTCTTCGGCGGGGGTGAAGGTCATACGGGACACCGTCCGATGCGAAGGAGTCTTCGGTCGACTCCAAACTCCCCAGGCATCCTGGGAGAAAAATGGATGGTTTCTGAAGATCTGGTGAGAAATGCCGCCGGGCCGGGCCGATCGGTACGGCGGCCCGCCGTACCGATCCTTGGCGGACCTACATGTTGATCATGTGTCCGGCGAGGCCGTGCACGGCCTCCTTGACCGCCTCGCCGAGCGTCGGGTGCGCGTGCACGTTGCGCGCCACCTCGTGCACCGTCAGGTCCCACTGCTGGGCCAGGGTGAGCTCGGGCAGCAACTCGGTCACGTCGGGCCCGATCAGGTGGGCGCCGATCAGCTCGCCGTGCGTGTTGTCACTGATGATCTTGACGAAGCCGGCGCTGTCGCCCAGCCCGTGCGCCTTGCCGTTCGCCGTGAACGGGAACTTCGAGACCTTCACGTCGTAGCCCAGCTCGCGCGCCTGCGCCTCGGTGTAGCCGAAGCTCGCCACCTGCGGCTGGCAGTAGGTCGCCCGCGGGATCATCACGTAGTCGAGCTCCATGGTCTCCGCGTCGCCGATCGTCTCGGCCGCGATGATGCCCATGGACTCGGCGGCGTGCGCCAGCATCAGCTTGGCGGTGACGTCGCCGATGGCGAAGATGTGCGGCACGTTCGTCCGGCAGCGCCCGTCGACGGCGATCGCTCCCCGGTCGGTCAGCGCCACACCCGTCTTCTCCAGCCCGTAGCCGTCGACGCGGGGCTGGAAGCCGATGGCCTGCATGACCTTGTCGGCCTCCAGCACCTGCGTCTGGCCGCCCTTGGTGACGGTGACCTTGACCGAGGAGCCGTCGTCCTCGATGCCGTCGACGCGGGTGGAGGTCATCACCTCGATGCCGAGCCGCTTGTACCGCTTGGCCAGCTCGGCCGACACCTCTTCGTCCTCCAGCGGCACGACCCGGTCGAGGAACTCGACGATCGTCACCTTGACGCCGTAGTTGTGCAGCACGTACGCGAACTCCACCCCGATCGCGCCCGCGCCCGCGATGATGATGCTGCCCGGCAGCTTCTCGGTCTGGATCTGCTCCTCGTACGTCACCACGCGCTCCGACAGCTGCGTGCCCGGGATGAGCCTGGTGGTGGCCCCGGCCGCGATGATGCAGTGGGAGAAGGTGATGGTCTCGCCGTTCACCTGGAGGGTGTTGGCGTCGAGGAACGTGCCGCGGCCGTCATATTCCGTGATGGCGTTCTTCTTCATCAGGTAGTGGACGCCCTTGACCCGCCCGTCCGCCACCTTGCGGCTGCGCTGGAAGGCCGCGCCGTAGTCGAAGCTGACCTCGCCGCTGATGCCGAAGGTCTTGGCCTCGTGGTTGAAGATGTGGGCGAGCTCCGCGTTGCGCAGCAGCGCCTTGGAGGGGATGCAGCCCACGTTCAGGCAGACGCCACCCCAGTATTTCTCCTCGACGACCGCGGTCCGCAGTCCGAGCTGGGCGGCGCGGACGGCGGCCGTATATCCTCCTGGACCCGCGCCGAGAACGACGACGTCATAGTGAGTGCTCATGAGTCGGACGATACCGTCCGGCCGCGGGCACCCCACACGTCAGACCTCCACGTTGTACGGCAGGGCGAGCTCATCGGCGGGAACTCCCCGGATGCCCCAGTTGACCTTGGGCATCTCGATGATGGTGATCTCGACGTCTTCAGGATCATAGCCGGATCGGGCGTAGAGCTCCCGGATCAGCGCCCGCTTGGCGTCGTCACTGCGGCCGGTGAAGCAGATCACCTCGATGATGAGATAGCTCTCACCGCGCTGCGGGCAGACGAAGTCGTCGGCGTCCAGCAGCAGGAACCGGTGGAACCTCTTGTTCTCGGGCAGCCCCCAGGCGCTCACCAGACACGACTGGATCAGATCCGACACCTCTTGCTGCCGGCCCGCCCACACGTCCCTGCGCCCGTACACCTTCACCTGTGCCATGGGGGCCAATATAGAAGTGTGATCCGCATACTCCTCGCCGACGACGAAGCCATGATCAGGGCGGGTGTCCGGGCGATCCTCGCCTCCGACCCGTCGCTCGAGGTGGTGGCCGAGGCCGCCGACGGCAGGCAGGCCGTCGACCTGGCCATCGGCCACCGGCCCGACGTGGTGCTGCTCGACATCCGGATGCCCCGGCTCGACGGGCTGGCCGCCGCGGCCGAGCTGCGCAAGGTGGCGCCCGGCGCGGCCGTGGTGATGCTCACCACGTTCGGCGAGGACGACTACATCGCCAAGGCGCTCGACGTGGGAGCCGCCGGGTTCCTGCTCAAGGCGGGGGACCCGCGCGAGCTGATCGCCGGGATCCACGCGGTGGCCGAGGGGGCGGCATACCTGTCGCCCAAGGTCGCCCAGCGGGTGATCACCCAGCTGTCGGGCGGCCGGATGGCGAAGGGCGCGGCGGCGCGTGAGCGCGTCGAGAGCCTCACCGACCGGGAGCGGGAGGTGCTCGCCCTGCTCGGAGCCGGCCTGTCCAACGCCGAGATCGCCCGCAGGCTGCACATCGTGGAGGGCACGGTGAAGGCGTACGTGAGCGCCATCCTCACCCGGCTCGACGTCCGCAACCGGGTGCAGGCCGCGATCATCGCCTACGAGGCCGGATTGGTAGCCTGACCCGTGATGTATCGCCTCGTGTTCACGCAGGTCTTGCGACGTTTCGACGCCGAGGCCGTGCACCACCTCACCGTGAGCGCCCTCGCGCTCCTCGCGCGGCTGCCGCTGCTCAAGCGGCTGCTGCACCGGGCGTTCGCGCCGCACGACCCCGCCCTGCGGGTGACCGCGTTCGGGGTGCACTTCCCCGGCCCGCTCGGGCTGGCCGCCGGGTTCGACAAGGACGCCGCGTGCGCCGAGGGCGTCGCCGCGCTCGGCTTCGGGCACGTCGAGGTCGGCACCATCACCGCGCACGGGCAGCCGGGCAACCCGCGACCGCGCCTGTTCAGGCTGGTGCGCGAGCGGGCGGTGATCAACCGGATGGGCTTCAACAACGCCGGAGCCGCGGCCGCGGCCCGCCGGTTGCGCCGCACGCGCGGCGTCCCCGTCGTCATCGGGGTGAACATCGGCAAGACCAAGGTGGTGCCCGAGTCCGAGGCGGTGTCCGACTACGTCGCCGCGGCCGAGCAGCTCGCCCCCATGGCCGACTACCTGGTGGTCAACGTCAGCTCGCCCAACACCCCCGGCCTGCGCAACCTGCAGGCGGTCGAGCTGCTGCGGCCGCTGCTGACCGCGGTCAAGCAGGTTGCCGACGGCCAACCGCGCCGCACCCCGCTGCTGGTCAAGATCGCGCCCGACCTCGCCGACGAGGACGTCGACGCGGTCGCCGACCTGGCGGTGGAGCTCGGCCTCGACGGGATCATCGCGACCAACACCACGATCAGGCACGGCGGCGAGAGCGGCGGGTTGTCGGGCCGCCCGCTCAAGGCCCGCTCGCTGGAGGTGCTGCGGCGACTGCGGGCCAAGGTCGGCGACCGCCTCACGCTGGTGTCGGCGGGCGGCGTCGAGGACGCCGACGACGTCTGGGAGCGCATCCTGGCCGGCGCGACTCTGGTGCAGGGCTACACCGGCTGGATCTACGGCGGGCCGCTGTGGGCCTCCCACATCCACCGGCAGCTCTCCCGCCGGGTGCGCCGCCACGGCATGACCTCGATCGCCGAGGCCGTCGGCCGCACCGCCTGACGGGGGCCGGCCGCGCTCATCCGGCGGGCCAGCCCTGCTCGGCGCCGCCGGTGCACTTCCACTGCACGGCGGTCTTGCCCGGCGTCGCCTTGCCGTGGCCGATGGCCAGGCACCGGCCGGTGCCGCTGTTGACCAGCAGGTCCCCTTGAAGGACCAGCGCTGCTGCGGGAAGTCGTTGCAGTGCCACTGGGCGGCCTTGGCGCCGGGTGTGCGGTCGCCGTCCCTGACGACTGTCTGCTTCGGGGTGGGCCGCCTGGTGCTGGCCCGCTGGGTGCGGGTCACGGTCACCTGGGTCGGGGGCATCACGGCGACGGTCCTCTCCGGGGCGAGGTCGAGGAGGAGCGCCTCACCGTGTACGCCCCGGAGGACCGGGTGGTGCTGGCGGAGGCGGCTCAGGACGGCGAGAACGGGGTCCTCGCCCTGGCCGGCCTCGACCCGGGCGGCCTGCGCGACCGCCTGCACGCGCTGCTGACGACGTGAGGACACCGCTGGGTGAGCGCGATCTCCTAAAGTGGGACGGTGATCCTCCAGGTATCGCTCCCAGGCGGCGTCGTCCTGCGCCCGGCCACCGACCGTGACGCCGAGCCGCTGCTGAACGCCTACCTCCGCAACCGCGACCACCTGCGGCCATGGGAGCCGCGCAGGCCGGCGGAGTTCTACACCCTCCCCGGCCAGCTCCACCGGCTGAAGGACCTGCTGGCCCAGCAGCGCGAGGGCCGGGCGATGCCGTGGCTGCTCACCGACGGCGAGCGGGTCGTGGGCCGCATGACGCTCAACAACATCGTCCGCGGCCCGTGGCTCAACGCCGACCTCGGATACTGGATCGACGCCGGCTACGCGGGCCGCGGCCTGACCACCCACGCCGTCATGGAGGTGTGCCGGATGGCCGACCAGGACCTCGGCCTGCACCGGGTCGCGGCGAGCACCCTGGTCGGCAACGCGGCCTCGCAGGCCGTGCTCCGCAAGGCCGGTTTCGAACTCGTCGGCACCGCGCCGCACTACCTGGAGATCGACGGGCGCTGGCAGGACCACCGGCTCTTCCAGCGCATCCTCAACGACCGCCCGGCTTTGTGAGCGCCCCGATGCCCGCCGACCCGGCGACGCTCACAGGCTGGGCCGGGTCGACTCCGGGTCATGCGTCATGGCCTCGATGCGCGCCATCCGCTCGGACATCGGCATCCGGCTCGGCCGGTGCGGGAGCCGCCGCTGCCACGGGTGCGGCCCCGCGAGCGGCCGGTATTCCACCCCGATGGCGTCCAGCCGGCCCAGGTGCCGCTCCAGCCGGCCCGTGAAGCCGTCGGCGGTCCCGCCCGACCAGGCCACCTCGGCGAGGGCGCAGGCCCGCGGCCACAGCTTGTAGTCGGCCGTACGGGCGTCGGGCACCCGCTCGCTCCAGAGCTGCGCCTGCGCCCCCAGGACCCGGGCCCGCTCGTCGTCCGTCCAGTCGCCGGGCGCCGGACGGAAGGCGGCGACGTCCTCGACGGTGATGGTGTCGCCGATGGCCCTCGGCTCGTCGGGGGAACCCGACTCGGCGTAGTCGAGGTACAGCGGGAACACGGGGGTCGCGACCACGTCGTGCCCCGCGGCGGCGGCCCGGCGGCCCACGCCCATGCCGCGCCACGGCATGACGATCGTGTCCTGGCGCAGCCCGCCGCCGACGAACGCCTCGTCCCACACCACGGTCCGCGCGCCCCGCTCGGCCAGCGCGTCGGCCAGCCGCCGCAGGAACCACGCCTGCAGCTCGACGGACGTGGAAAGGCCGAGGGAGTCACGGTAGGCGGTGATCTCCGCGGAGGCGCCCCAGTGGTCCAGCACCACCTCGTCGCCGCCGATGTGCACGTAGGGGGTCTCGCCCAGCGCTCCGATCAGCTCGTCGAAGATCGTGGTGAGGAACTCCACGGTCGGCGGCAGCGGCGACAGGATCGCGGGGGAGATGCCCCACCGGTCGAGCACGTCGTAACGCTCACCCGTGGCCCCCAGCGACGGGTAGGCGGCCAGGATCGCCGAGGCGTGACCGGGCACGTCGATCTCGGGCACGACCGTGACGCACCTGGCGCGGGCGTAGGCGCCGATCTCGGCCAGGTCGTCGAGCGTGTAGTAGCCGCCGTGCGGGACGTCGTCGTATTCCGCCGGCTCGTCGTGGGCGTGGACCGCCGTACGCGGCCGGTGCGAGGAGACCTCGTGCAGCAGCGGGTAGGCCCGGCTCTCCACCCGCCACCCCTGGTCGTCGACCAGGTGCAGGTGCAGCCGGTTGAGCTTGTGCACCGCCATGAGGTCGATCAGGCGGAGCAACTCCCGCTTGGGGAAGAAATGCCGGGCCACGTCGAGGTGCAGCCCGCGCCAGGGGAAACGCGGCGCGTCCTCGATGCGCACCCCCGGGACGGGCCACGACGCCTGCTCGGAGAACCGGTAGGAAAGGTCGGGCAGCAACTGGTGCAACGACTGCGCGGCGTAGAACGCGCCCGCACGCCCGCCGGCCACGATCTCGACACCCCTGGACCCGGTCGTCAGCCGGTAGGCCTCCTCGCCGAGCGCGGCGTCCTGCCGGACGTCGATCTCACCCGCGTCACCCGGCCGCAGGTCGAGCACGGGAAGGGCAAGGCGTACGGCGTCGGCCAGGTCGCCGGAGACCGTGGCGCCCGTGGCCAGTTCGCAGGAAACGGAGAGATCACTGTGCAGCGTAGGGTGAGGAATCATGCTTTGAGATAGTGCTGCAAACCGTTGGCCAAAGCCAGCGCGATCTTCTGCCGGAACTTCGCGCGCCTGAACTTGGCCGCCTCGGCGGCGTTGCGCATGTTGCCGCACTCCACGAAGATCTTCGGCACCGTCGACAGGTTGAGCCCGCCGAGGTCGCTGCGGTAGTCGAGCGCCTTCTTGCCGATGTAGGTGGAGTAGGGCAGGCCCGTGCCCTTGGCGAAGGCGTCGCGTACGGCGATGCCGAGCCTGCTCGAAGGGCCGACCACCTTGTCGACCGGACCGTTGATCTTCTTCGGCATGATGACGTGGAAGCCGTGGTTGCCGGGCGCGGACCCGTCGGCGTGCACGGAGATCGCGGCGTCCGCCTTCGCCTTGTTGCCGATGGCGGCGCGACGGGTGATGCAGGGACCGACTCCGTCGTTGTCGGGCCTGGTCAGCTTGACCGTGGCGCCGCGCCTTTCGAGGATCTTGACCATCCGGGTGGACACGTCCCAGGTGAAAGCGGCTTCGCTGTAGCCGCTGTTGGTGGCGGTGCCGGTGGTGTCGCAGGCCTTCTTCTTGGTCAGCACGTCGACCTGGCGGTTGATCTGCTTGGGGGCGCGGTAGTTGCCGCCGTTGTGCCCCGGGTCGATGACGATGACCTTCCCGTCGAGCGGCCGTGCCTCCCGCGCCCGCTCGGCGCTGCTTCCCGCGGTTCCTGACGGCCCGGCGGTCTCGGCGGGATCGAAGGTCTTGGCCGGCGCGCTGGAGGACGCACCCTCCTTCGTGCTCGTGGTGGCGGCCTGACCTGCTGCGGCGTCACCGGTGCCGGTGGCGCCACACGCGGAGGCGATCAGGCCGCAGACGGCGAGGACCGTGACGGGAAGAGCACGCATGCCGTCCAACTTACGTGAAGCCCGCGCCCGGGACGGCCGATATGCCGAGTACGGCGCCCGCGTGCCGCGTCCTCGCCGGGCGTGCTCTCACCAGACGCGCTCGCCGACCTCCTGCCGTTCGAGCAGGGCGGCGAGTTCCCGCGCGTCCTCGGCGTCCAGACCGAGCACGACGCGGGGACGGCCCCACGGGTGGTCGAGCGAGTGGGCGACGTAGCTGGCGACCGACTCGGCGGTGGCGTCGGCGCCCCGCCCGCGGCCCGTTCTCCAGTGGCCCCAGGCGCGTTCGAGCTCCGCCGCGGCGCGCTGGGCGCAGGACACCAGTTCCGGATCACGCATGACTGTTCCCCCGGATCAGACGGTGACCGGATCGAACCGGCCACTCTTAGCATGACGCTGACGAGTAAACCGGCGCGTCGGCGCGCCGCCACGCGGCTTGACCCAGGTTTGGGCAACAGGAGACCTGCCGCGGCTCCGGGTCGCCGCGGCAGGTCCCCGTTCGCCTCAGGCGGGGCCCGTGCTCCGTCGCACGATCAGTTCGGAGCGCACCTCCCGCAGGCGGGAGCTCTTGGCGGGGTCTCCGATGCGGTCGCTGAGCAGGGCCGCCGCCGACCTGCCCATGGCACGGCGGGGCTGGTCGACCGAGGTCAGCGAGATGTGGCGGGAGGCCGCGAGGTGCGTGTTGTCGTAGCCGACGACCGACAGGTCCTTGGGCACGCGCAGGCCCAGGTCCGCGGCGGCCGACAGCACACCGAGCGCGACCGCGTCGCTGGCCGCGAAGATCGCCGTGGGCCTGGGGTCGCGGGTCAGGAGGGCGAACGCCGCCTCTCTGCCGCTGTCCTCGGTCGCGTCCGCGGCTTCGACCATGATGTACGGCGCCAGCGAGTGCCTGCGCATCGCGACGAGGTAACCCTCGCAGCGCGACGAGCGGGGGCCCTCGATGTGCGCGATCCGCTTGTGGCCGAGCTCGACCAGGTGGTCGATGGCCAGGCGGGCGCCGAGCTGGTCGTCGTCGACCACGATGTCGACGCCGTCGAGCTCGATGTCACGTTCCCCGACGACGACCGTGGGCGTGTAGGAGGTCGCCTCGATCAGCGTCTCGCTGGTCGGCGCGATGCCCAGCAGGACCAGCCCGTCGACTCTGAGCTCGAGGAAGGCCTCCACGGCCTCGTCCTCGAACGCCGGATCCCACTGGCTGTTCCCGATCAGCATGCGCAGACCGTCGCCGTGCAGGCTCTCCTGCAGTCCGTCGAGGAACTCGGCGTAGAAAGGGTTGTGCAGGTTGGCGACGAGCGCCCCCACCAGGTGGGTACGCCCTTCGACCAGGCTTCGCGCGACCGCGTTGGGCCGGTAGCCGAGTTCACGTGCGGCCTGCAGCACGGCCTGGCGCCGGTGCTCGCTCACGTGCGGGGATCCGCGCAGCACGAGTGAGACCAGCGATTTCGAGACGCCGGCTCGTTCGGCGACGTTGCGGATGGTGGGTCTTGGCCGAGGCAGGGTATCTACCTCTCTGAGCTCGGCGATGGATGACGTGTTGACGGGCGGTCCTGACATGTGTCTCCCCCGCGATGCGGATATGGGCACCTGTCTGACCAAACGATCGAGTTAGCCGCAGGGTACGGCCTCCGTTACAGAGAGCCCGATATTGGCCGAATCAGCGCCGCCATCGGCGGGGGCACAGGTCGGATACTGTGCAGGTGTGACACCAGGTAGGTCGGCCGAGAAGGCGCGTCCGGCTCGGCGCAGGCTCAGCGTCGACCGGCGGCGTGAGGAGCTCATGGCGGCGGCTCTGGAGCTGTTCAGCACGCGCGACGCGGAAGACGTCTCGATCGACGACGTGGCGGCGGCAGCGGGGGCTTCGCGGGCCCTGGTCTACCACTATTTCGGCGGCAAACAGGAGCTCTACGTGGCCGCGCTGAGGAGCGCGGCGGAGCAGCTGGAGTCCCGGCTGCGGCCGCATGACGGCGGCAGGCCGCTCGACGAGCTGGCCTCCGGGCTCACACGGTATTTCGACTTCGTCGAGGAGCATGCGGCCGGGTTCGCCGCGCTCCTGCGCGGCGGTCCCGCCAATCGGGCGGGCGAGGTGGGCGAGATCGTCGACGGCGTGCGCCGGCGCCTGTTCCGCCTCATCCAGAAGCAGATGCGCGTCGAGGAGCCCAGCCCGGTGCTGCGCACGACCCTGAGGTCGTGGATCGCCTCCGTGGAGACGGCCGGCCTCGACTGGCTCGAGCACCGCGACGTGGAGCGAGCGACGCTTGAGAAGATGCTGATCGATCACATGGTCGCGCTGCTCGGTGTCGCCGCGAGCTATGACGGCGACGTCGCCAGGCTGCTGGAGCGGCTGGCGTAAAGGGCGGGGGACGAAAACGGGGAAGAGTGGCGCCGGGCGGGCGGCGCCAACTTCCCATGCGACGTCACGTCGTCACACGGTGGACCGGGCCTCGTTGCGCGCCTGATCCACCCTCAACCCCCTGAGGTCCGTGACGACCCTCTCGGCTACTCCGAGCGCTGCTGCGGGATGCCCGCGAGCAGTGCGCGGACCTCGGTCTCCCGGTAACGCCGATGACCGCCGAGGGTACGAATCGACGTCAACTTGCCCGCCTTGGCCCACCGCGTAACGGTCTTGGGGTCGACCCTGAACATGGTCGCGACCTCAGCGGGCGTGAGCAGCGGCTCGGCCTCGGGTGTACGAGCTGACATTTGTGCGGCCTCTCCTCCGTGTGGACCGGCTTAGCGATCCTGTGACTGCCTTTGCGCGTGTCACGGATGTCCCCCTATGGCGCAGAGCGTGCGGCTTTTCTGAGCCATATGCGGCATCACCCGATGTGACCATACCGCCACGCAGAGCGATTGGCGAGCCCTTCTTTGACCCAACTGCCCGCCCCCGTGGCCATGTCACGCTCGGTGATTCTAGCGACACGGTTCGTGGTATCGCAGTGAAAACGGCAAACTACTCAGTTCGCAGAAGAGAGCAGCCGTGAGACGTGACCTACTCATGCAGGTCAGACGGCCGTATTGGGGTTCAGTTGGCAGATTCCAGTTGTTGCATTGACTTCCACCGCAGGATGACCCTCTGATACATGGCGTAGGCAAGTTCTTCTTGACCCGTGTCCAGGCCCGTGAGGGCCGCGGACAGCTCCGCGACCGACTGGTCCGCCTGCAGCGCGTCGTCGTCCATGAGGTGCACGAGGCCGCCGTAGTCGAGCTCCACCAGCGAGTGGGGGTGGAACTCCTCCAGCCACCTCGCGACGTCCTCGACGTCGAAGTTGGAGGCGACGTCGCCCAGATGCCGGCGCAGCACGTTGAGCGCCCGCGCCGCCCGCCGCCTGGCCTGCGCCATGGAGGTGACGTAGATGAGATTACGCCCCGTAGTCGTCGTCACGTCCTGCCCCGGGGCGGCGGCGCCGAGCACCAGCCAGCGCTCGTTGCCGTCGAACGGCACGAACCACGCCGGCGGCACGTGCCACGCCGTCGTGCGGATGTGGGTGCGCAGAGCGGACGATCCTGCCCTGCGCTTGTAGCGATCGAAGTCGTCGGCCGTCTGCTCGGCGATCGCCTTGGGCACGAGATGCTCCATCAGCTTCGCCGGTGTGGCGCCGCGCAGCCTTGAGAAGGCCAGCCACGACCGCAGACGGGTCTGCCAGGGGCAAACGTAGAGGCGGTCCTCAACGCGCCGCAGATAGGCGTTGGGGCTCTCCTGGGCGGGAACGGGCTGAGGAGGCGTGCCGAGCAGACGCAGGACCGACTCGCCGTGCTCCGCGTTGAGCGCGGTCGCGCGGCGCGGGCGGTCACGTGAGTCGGCGTAGTCGGCCCACACCTTGCGCTCGGGCTCGGCGAACGCGGTCAGTGGCTCATAGACGCGGAGGTAGGCGGCATAGGGCAGCACGGAGGCATCGTGTCACGAAGCGAACCCGCGCGCACTGTCGAGACTAGGCTATGAGGCGATCTCCGCCGCGAAGGTGCGGTGGACCGGACAGGGAGTCACTACCGTGACCGACGTCTTCGGAACGTCCCACAAGGACGTGCACGAGCAGGTCGTCTTCTGCGCCGACGAGCAGAGCGGCCTGCGTGCCATCATCGCCATCCACAACACGGCGCTGGGCCCGGCGCTGGGAGGCACCCGCTTCTATCCGTACGAGAGCGAGCAGGCGGCCCTGGCCGACGTGCTCAACCTCGCCAAGGGCATGTCCTACAAGAATGCGCTGGCCGGCCTCGATCTCGGCGGCGGCAAGGCCGTCATCATCGGCGACCCGGCGCGCGACAAGAGCGAGGCGCTGCTGCGCGCCTACGGCAGGTTCGTCGAGTCGCTCGGCGGACGCTACATCACCGCCTGCGACGTGGGCACCTACAGCGAGGACATGGACGTCATCGCCCGTGAGTCGGGTCACGTGACCGGCCGCACGCTGGCCCACGGCGGGGCCGGCGACTCGTCCATCCTGACGGCCTTCGGCGTGTTCCAGGGCATGCGTGCCTCGGCCGAGCGCGTCTACGGCACGCCGTCGCTCCACGGCAGGAGGGTCGGCGTCGAAGGGGTCGGCAAGGTGGGTCACCGCCTGGTCGAGCTCCTGCGCGAGGACGGCGCCGAGGTCGTGATCTGCGACGTCGACCCCAAGGCGGTCGAGCGCGTGCGCTTGCGCCGTCCCGAGGTCGACGTGGTGGCCGACGCGCGGGCCCTGGCCCGCTGTGACATCGACGTCTTCGCGCCCTGCGCGCTGGGCGGGGTGCTCGACGACGACATGGTCGCGGAACTCCGCGCGAAGATCGTCTGCGGAGCGGCCAACAACCAGCTCGCGCATTCCGGCGTGGAAAAACAACTCGCCGAACGTGAGATCCTGTACGCGCCCGACTACGTCGTCAACTCCGGCGGCGTGATCCAGGTCGCCGACGAGATCGAGGGTTTCGACATGGAACGGGCACGGTCCAAGGCCACCCAGATCTATGACACAACGCTGAAAATTTTCGCGATAGCGGCCGACGAGGGCGTTCCTCCCGCTGTTGCAGCAGATAGGCTGGCGGAGCGCAGAATGTCGGAAGTCGGGCGGATACGGGCCATTTGGCTGGGCCAGTGACGCCCCGCGCCCATACGACGTACCGAGCTGGGCACAAAACAGGTACGGTAATAGGCGAACGATAGGCTGACGCCCGGAGTCAGGCGGCGTCAGTGTGTGGTGCGTTAGCGACGAGGGGTCGGGGACGACCCCACACGAGGGGGTCGAGCCAATGGGGCGCGGCCGAGCAAAGGCCAAACAGGTCAAGGTTGCTCGCCAGCTGAAGTACAACAGCGGTGGCACGGATCTTGACCGTCTTCGCGACGAACTCGGGGTCGGAGACTCCAGCCGCAACGACGACGCCGACGACCTCAACGATGAGCTGGCGGATCGCTATGCCGATTACGCCGATGACTATGGCGCGGGAGACGACGACGACGGCCGTGCCGGTCGCCGATAGCCGTTCTCCCGGGTGACGGGGCGGAGGACCGGCGCACACCCCGGATCCTCGCCCGCACTCGTCGGGCCCCACGGGCAACCGTGGGGCTTTCGTCACGTGGGCCGTTTTTTCGCGGCCCGCTCGTTGAGGGCGCCGGGTCGCCGGCGTTCCGCACGACCGGCGCCGAGGTCCGGGCACGAAGCGGCTAATGCGTCATCGGCGGGGCCATACCATTAGCGCATGCATCTGCTGACGGGCGAGCCTCTGGCACTCGACCTGGTCAACACGCGCTTTTGCCTCCCGTCCCACGTCGCTCACGACGCTCTGGCCACCGCGCAGGGCCTTGACGCCTGGCTCGCGAAGCAGGCCGGCCGGCTGACCCCGCCGGACGTCTCACCCGGCCCCGATGACCTGGCCGCCGTCCGTGACCTGCGCGGCCACGTCGAGCGGGCCCTGGAGGCGGCACGCCAGGCCACACCCCCGCCGCCCGAGGCGATCGCCGAGCTCAACCATGCGCTTCGCGCCGCCCCCGCCTATCCCTGCCTCGACGTGCGGGGCGCGGTGTTGCGGCGCGGCACGGCGCGCGACGGCACACCGCTCGACCGGCTGCTGGCCGAGCTGGCCGAGGCCGCCGTGGCCCTGCTCACCGACCCCGACGTGGGCAAGGTGCGCGGCTGCGAAGGGCCGGGATGCCGTCTGCTCTTCCTCCCGGCCCATCCGCGGCGGCGCTGGTGCTCGCCCGACCTGTGCGGCAACCGTGTCCGCGTGGCCCGCTATTACCGGCGGCGCAAGTGACCGGTCAGCGGTAGCGCGCCCGGCCCTCGCCGGGCACGACCTCGCCCAGCACCCAGGCGTCGAGGCCACGGGCCGCCAGCACCCTGAGGGCCTCGTCGGCCGCGTCGGCGGCCACCACGGCGGCCATGCCGACCCCGAGGTTGAACGTACGGTCCATGTCGTGCTGCGCGATCGAGCCGAGGCCCGCCAGCACCCCGAACACCGCCGGCGGCGTCCACGACGAGCGGTCGAGCAGCGCGTCGAGGTGAGCGGGCAGCGACCGGGACAGGTTGTTCTCGATGCCGCCGCCCGTGATGTGGGCGTAGGCGTGCACCTCGGCCGCGCGCGCCAGCTCCAGGCAGTCGAGTGAGTAGACGCGGGTGGGCTCCAGCAGTTCCTCGCCCAGCGGCCGGCCCAGCTCGGGCAGCTCGGTGTCGAGGGAGAGCGAGGCCTCGCGCAGCACGTGGCGCACCAGCGAGTAGCCGTTGGAGTGCATGCCCGAGGACGCCAGCCCGAGCACCACGTCACCGGCGCGCACTCGCGAGGGGCCGAGCAGGTCGGCGGCCTCGACGACGCCAGTGCCGGCGCCCGCAACATCGTATTCGTCCGGCCCCATCGCGCCCGGGTGCTCGGCGGTCTCGCCGCCCACCAGCGCGGCCCCGGCCAGCCGGCAGCCCTCGGCCACCCCGCCGACGATCTCGGCGACGCGCTCGGGCACCACCTTGCCGCAGGCGATGTAGTCGGTCATGAACAGCGGCTCGGCCCCGCAGACCACAAGGTCGTCGAGGACCATGCCGACCAGGTCGATGCCGATCGTGTCGTGCTTGCCGTAGCGCTGGGCGATCATGACCTTGGTGCCGACGCCGTCGGTGGAGGAGGCCAGCAGCGGCCGCCGGTAGCGCAGCAGGGCCGAGGCGTCGAAAAGGCCCGCGAAGCCGCTGGCGTCGTCGACCACCTCGGGCCGGCGGGCCCGCGCCACCTTGTCCTTCATCAGCGTGACGGCCAGGTCACCGGCCTCGATGTCGACCCCGGCGGCCTCGTAGGTGCTCATGCCTTGCTCTCCAGGACGTACTTGCCCACGTTGTCCTCGTCGATGGGGATCGGGTAGGAGCCGGTGAAGCACGCCATGCAGAGGCGGTCGGCGGGAATGGTGGTGGCCCTGGTCAGGCCCTCCAGCGAGATGTAGCCGAGCGAGTCGGCGCCCAGCGAGGCGCGGATCTCCTCGACCGTCAGCGAGCCCGCGATCAGCTCGGCCCTGGTGGCGAAGTCGATGCCGTAGAAGCACGGCCAGGCCACGGGCGGCGAGGAGATGCGTACGTGCACCTCCTTCGCGCCGGCCTCGCGCAACATCTTGACGATGGCGCGCTGGGTGTTGCCGCGCACGATCGAGTCGTCCACCACGACCAGGCGCTTGCCCTCCACGACTTCGCGCAGCGGGTTGAGCTTGAGCCGGATGCCGAGCTGGCGGATGGTCTGCGAGGGCTCGATGAACGTGCGGCCGACGT
The DNA here is from genome assembly GCF_004352805.1 of Nonomuraea mesophila. Classification (NCBI taxonomy): domain Bacteria; kingdom Bacillati; phylum Actinomycetota; class Actinomycetes; order Streptosporangiales; family Streptosporangiaceae; genus Nonomuraea; species Nonomuraea mesophila. The sequence goes on along the minus strand of NZ_SMLD01000083.1, from coordinate 3,403 downwards.
AGGAGTTCTTCACCAGGCCCTGGCCGTAGGGGATGCCGCTCTCCTGCGCGTAGCCGACGGCGGCCGGCGTGCCCGACTCGGGCGTGGGGATGACCAGGTCGGCCTCCACCGGGTGCTCGCGGGCCAGCACGCGGCCCACCTCGACCCTGGTGACCTGGACGCCGCGACCGGCGATGGTGGTGTCGGGGCGGGCGAGGTAGACGTACTCGAACAGGCAGCCCTTCGGCTCGGCCAGGGCGAACCTGCGCGAGCGCACGCCGCGCTCGTCGATGGTGAGCAGCTCGCCAGGCTCGATCTCGCGGACGAACGTGGCGCCCACGATGTCGAGCGCCGCCGTCTCGGAGGCGACCACCCAGCCCCGCTCCAGGCGGCCCAGGACCATCGGGCGCACCCCCTGCGGGTCGCGGGCGGCGTAGAGCGTCGTCTCGTCCATGAAGACCAGCGAGTAGGCGCCCTTGACCTGCGGGAGCAGCTCGGCGGCGGCCTCCTCGACCGTGCGCGTGCGGTCCTGGGCGAGCAGCGAGGTCAGCACCTCCGTGTCGGTGGTCGCCCTGGTGGAGCCGGGGTCGAGGCGCTGCGCCAGCTCCGGCGTGTTGATCAGGTTGCCGTTGTGGGCGAGCGCGAGGCCGCCGACCTCCGTGGAGCTCAGCGTGGGCTGCGCGTTCTCCCACACGCTGGAGCCGGTGGTGGAGTAGCGGCAGTGGCCGATGGCCAGGTGGCCGCGCAAGGTGCCCAGCACCGACTCGTCGAAGACCTGGGCGACCAGGCCCATGTCTTTGTACACGAGGATGCGGCTGCCCTCGCTGACCGCGATGCCCGCGGACTCCTGGCCGCGGTGTTGCAGCGCGTAGAGCCCGTAGTAGGTGAGTTTGGAAACTTCCTCGCCTGGCGCCCAGACGCCGAAGACGCCACAGGCGTCTTTGGGAGCTTGGTCTCGGGGGTCCAGGTCATGGCCGAGCCGGCCGTCGCCCTTCAGCACATGCCTCAGTCTAGGTCGGCGGCTTCCGTGCTCGCACACCCGGGTCGGAGGTCAGACGATGTGGACTGACCTGCCCGCATTCGAGCCGTCGCGGATGATCTCTCCGGTGAGGTTGCGGTTGTCCGCCGAACCGAGGAAGACGATGAGCGCCGCCAGGTCGTCCGCCGTGCTCAGCCTGCGGGAGGGGGTCATGGACGCGACCTCGTCGAACACGTGCTGCGGGATCGGGTGCCGGCCGCCGGTGATGGTGAGCCCGGCCACGGCCACGTTGACCAGGACGCCGTCACCGCCCGCCTCCCACGCCAGGGCGCGGGCCATGCCGTGCAGGGCCATCTTCGCGGTGCCGTACGGGCCGGGGCCCGGCTGCCCCTCCTCGGCCGCCCCCGAGGAGACCAGGACGATCCGGCCGAACTTGCTGCGCCGCATCCCCGGCAGCACCGCCTGGATCAGCAGGGCGTTGCCGACCACGTTGGCGTGCAGCGCGGCGGACCACTCCGCGGCCGGCACGTCCTCGAACGCCATGCTGCCGGGCATGACGGTGCCCCAGCGCACGGCGTTCGCCACGAGCGCGTCCACCGGCCCGGCCGCGGCGACGGCCGGCGCGACCGTCGCGTGGTCCTCCAGATCGAGGTGTACGGCCGCCGCCTGGCCGCCCTCCTCCTCGATCCGCGCGACCACCTCGGCGGCGCGCTCCGCCCCCGTGTTGTATGTGATCGTGACCCGCGCGCCGGCACGGGCGTAGGCGAGTGCGGTGGCGGCGCCGATGCCGGACGAGCCGCCGGTGACCAGAGCGTGCATGGGAGCCCTTCCTCTAGTTAGCCGACTAATTAGCCAGCTAACTAGAAAAGGGGTTCGGTCGCAAGGCGGTTTCGCCCGCGGTGAAACGTCAGGGCATGGCGCGGCGGATCAGCTGCGCGAGCAGGTCGCGCTCGCCGGGCTCGAACCCGCGCAGAAGATCCTGGTCCATCGTCGTCCAGATCTCCTCCACGGGTTCGCGCAGCGCCTTGCCCGCGTCGGTCAGCTGCACCCGGCTCACCCGCGGCCGATCGGGATCGGGAACCCGGTAGACGAAGCCCGTACGCTCCAGGCGCTGGAGCGTCTTGGTGACGGTCGGAGGCTCGACACCGAGCCGGGCGATCAGCTCGCCCTGCGTCAGGCCGTCCTCCTTCCACAGCTGGTTGAGGAGCATCTCCTGCCCGACGTGGAGGCCGAGCGGGGCCAGCGCGGCGGCCATCCGGTTGCGTTGCGTCTTCACGACCTTGATCAGCGCATACGACAGGGTCTCGTCCAGCATCCTCCCATCTTGCCCGCGGCCAGGACCTTTGGCGCATGGTGACCCAAGCATGAGCGGCCTCTTACCGTGTCGCGCGGTTTAGGCGTCGCCCTGCGCGAAAGGGTGAAGTATCCGGCATGTAGACCCGTCGGGAGACGCAGACGTGACCACACCTGGGGACCCGGACGAAACCCGCCGCGGGCAGGATCCGCGCGAAGGCCGCCCGGAAGAGGACGCGCCCCGCCACGAGCCCGAGTGGTGGCGCGAGGGTGCGCTGGACGAAGAGGAACGGGGCCCCGTGCTCCGGCCGTACGAGCCGGGGCCCACGGGCGGCGACCGGCCACCGGAGGAGTGGTCCGCGGGCGGCGCAGCCCCGGACCCCGCCGGTCCTACGGGCGGCGCAGCCCCGGACCCCGCCGGTCCTACGGGCGGCGCAGCCCCGGACCCCGCCGGTCCTACGGGCGGCGCCCCGGGCCCGGCCGGTCCTGCGGGCGCGGAGCGGGGTGGAGGCGCCGGGGCGCCGGATGAGGGTGCTGGCGGGGAGGGCGAGGAGCCGATCGCTCCCGCGCCGCCCATCGTGCCGCGCCCGGACGTGCCGCCCCCGCACGAGCCGGTCGGCGAACCTCGTCATCCCGACCTGCCCACCTCACCGGAGGTACCGCAGCCGACGGGGAGTGACGCCGAGGAGACCCAGGCGTTCCCGATCCCCGGGAGCACTCCGCCGTACCCGGGCTGGTCGTCCACCCCGGCAGAGGGGGAGCGGCCGGGTAGACCCGCGCCGTCGCGCTACGAGCAGAGCGACCAGCCGCGCTCCGGCGGTTACGGCGGCCAGGAGGGTCAAGGCGGCGTGGGTGGCGCTGGTCAGGGTGGCCAGGAGGAGCGGGGCGACCTCGAGCAGAGCTACCAGGAAGGGTGGCAGAGCCGGCAGGGGCCGCCGGGCGAGGAAAGGCGGCAGGGCCCGGAAGGGCGGCAGGGCCAGGAAGGGCGGCAGGGCCCGGAAGGGCGGCAGGGCCAGGAAGCCTGGCCGGCTCAGGCTCAGGAAGGCCGGCAGGGCCCGGAAGGATGGCAGGGCCAGGAGGGGTGGCAGGGTCAGGAAGGGTGGCAGGGTCAGGAAGGGTGGCAGGGCTCGGAGGGGCGGCAGGGGGCGAACC